>JBKBXU010000352.1:0-4397 GCA_046313675.1 Cytophagaceae bacterium | reverse complement strand
GAACAAAAATTTTAATAAAAATACCTATTGAAGAAGCATATGGATAAAATAAAAATTCTGCTTGCGGATGATCATAGCATTGTTCGGGATGGCATAAAATCTACTCTTAGTCATCATAAAAAATTTAACGTTATAGGTGAGGCCTCTAACGGGTTAGAAGCAGTGCTAGCGGTTGATCGCTTGCATCCCGATATAGCTATTGTTGATATTTCTATGCCCGAAATGAGTGGAATAGAGGCGGTAAGGAAGATTACTGCTCTCGGAGATAGCACGCGCTGCCTGATTCTTAGTATGCATGATAAAGAAGAATATGTCATGGAAGCTATTGAAGCAGGTGCTTTTGGTTACTTGCTAAAAGATACTGAAAAAGAGGAATTTGTGAAGGCTTTAAATAGTATTTCCATAGGGGAGAAGTATTTTAGTACGGCTGTATCGGGAATTTTGGTAAATGGGTATTTGCATAAATTAAAGAAGGAACCGGTTTCTAAGGTAGAAGAAGAGGAAAGTAGTCTTACTAAGAGGGAAAGAAATATACTGAAGCGAATAGTCAAGGGAGAGAATAATAAAGACATAGCCGAAGAACTTGATATAAGTATTCGTACTATTGAAACTCATCGCTGGAACATCATGAAAAAGCTTAAGGTAAAAAATGCTGTAGAGATGGTTAGGAAAGCTATGGAAGAAAAAATGGTTTAAGTTCTTATTTTTTGTTTATTGGCTTAACTATCAGTGTATTTGTGTTGTGTTTTTCTGTTTATATATCCGGGTGATCTAGTTTGTTTTTAAATTTTTACTTAAATTTTTATACGTAAAATTACTTAGATTATTTTATTTTTACTATCTTTGATATACGTAGTATTTCTTAGTGTAAAATATAAATCATTTAGT
The DNA here is from genome assembly GCA_046313675.1 of Cytophagaceae bacterium. GTDB lineage: Bacteria > Bacteroidota > Bacteroidia > Cytophagales > Cytophagaceae > JBKBXU01. Next base: position 3,509 of record JBKBXU010000352.1, on the reverse strand, counting down.
AATGAAAGAGTCTGTTGATTACGGAAAAGCAACCAGAATTAATCTTTTTGATTTTAAGTCCACACCAATGCGGGCTTTTCATTTTGCCTGGTTTTCGTTTTTCTTATGTTTTTTTGGTTGGTTTGGTATAGCTCCGCTTATGCCTATTGTACGGGAAGAGTTAAATCTGACTCAGAGTCAAATTGGGAATATCATTATTTCATCTGTAGCAATCACTATTTTTTCAAGGCTGATTATTGGGTATTTGGTAGATAAATTCGGCCCTCGTATTACCTACAGTGTTCTGCTGATTTTCGGTTCTCTTCCGGTTATGTCTATTGGCCTAAGTAATAGCTATGAGAGCTTTTTATTGTTTCGATTGGCTATAGGGGCTATAGGAGCTTCTTTTGTAATTACACAATTTCACACCTCCATCATGTTTGCGCCAAATGTGGTTGGAACCGCAAATGCGACTTCAGCAGGATGGGGTAATTTAGGAGGTGGAGTTACCCAAATTGTAATGCCTTTAATTTTTACGGCAATTATTGCCTTGGGATTTACAGAAGGTCAGGCATGGAGATATGCGATGGTGTTTCCAGGCGTAGCTTTATTTATTATGGGTTTTCTATATTATCGCTATACAAAAGATACTCCTTCCGGAAATTTTGCCTCGTATAAAAAGACCAAAAACGAGAAAAAAAGCCAGGTACAGATTCTGAGTGTTATCAAAGATGTAAGGGTGTGGGTTTTATTTTTAATATACGGAGCTTGCTTTGGTGTAGAACTTACGTTAAACAACATCGCTGCCATTTATTTTACAGACACTTTTGGGCTAAATCTGAAAACTGCCGGGATAATTGCCGGCTTGTTTGGGATGATGAATTTGTTTGCCAGGACCTTGGGTGGCTTCTTTGGAGATAAAGCGGGAATAAAATTTGGGTTAAAAGGCAGGGTTCTTTTTTTGGGCCTGGTTCTCTTGCTTGAGGGAATAGCTTTGTTAGTTTTTGCTAAAATGACGCTCTTGCCTCTGGCCATCATTACGCTGATTGTTTTTAGTCTTTTTGTGCAAATGTCTGAAGGTGCTACATTTTCTGTGGTTCCATTTATTAATAAAAAAGCAATTGGAACTGTATCCGGCATAATCGGGGCTGGGGGAAATGTAGGAGCAGTTGCGGCCGGTTTTCTTTTCAAGTCCATGTCTTACAATGAAGGGTTGTATGTTTTGGGTTTTGTCGTAATTGCCATTTCAGCTTCAGTGCTGTTGATTAAATTTTCCTCAACTTCGGAAACGGAGGCCAAGATTGAACTTGAAAAACCTGAAGAAGTATTAGAGCCTGTACTCGTCTGAAGCCTATGAAAAACCTGAACAAACAAAATTCTACCTGCTCGTATTGCGGTGTTGGTTGTGGAATATCGGTATGTGTTGATGGGAATAAAAAAATATCCGTCGAGGGGGATAAAAATCATCCGGTAAATAAGGGTATGCTTTGTTCTAAAGGCATGAATCTTCATTATGTTGCTTCTGACACATCCGACAGAATATTATATCCACAGTTAAGATGGAGTCGGAACCATCCTTTGGAAAGGGTGGATTGGGATACAGCAATTGGGAGAGCTGCGACTGTTTTTAAGGCGATTATTGAGAAATACGGACCGGATTCTGTTGGTTTTTACGTCTCCGGGCAATGTCTTACGGAGGAATATTATATTATAAATAAACTTTGTAAAGGTTTTTTAGGAACCAACAATATAGACACCAATTCAAGGCTTTGCATGAGTTCTGCCGTAGCAGGATATAAAATGTCTTTGGGTGAGGACTCTGTTCCACTTAGTTATGATGATATTGAACTCACGGATTGTTTTTTTATAACAGGAGCCAATCCTGCCTGGTGTCACCCGATTTTATTCAGGCGAATTGAAGCCTATAAAGCCCTTAACCCACATGTAAAGATCATCGTTGCAGATCCAAGAAAAACTCAGACTGCTTATCTGGCTGATATCCATCTTCAGATTAAGCCCGGAACGGATATTGTCCTATATCATGCTATTGGTAGGTACATTGTTGAAAGTGGCTATGTTGATAAGGATTTTGTAGAACAGCATACAGCCGGGTATAAATCATATGTGCGCACGGTTTCAGAACGTACATTGGCTGAAGCTGCTGCAATTTGTGATATAGATCTTGATGATCTGATCCATGCAGCTAAAGTCCTTGGTACGTCCAAATCCTTTATTTCTATGTGGGCAATGGGCTTAAATCAAAGCTCTGTTGGGGTTAATAAAAACCTGTCCCTCATAAATCTTTCACTTATTACCGGAAAGATCGGTAAGCCGGGTTGTGGCCCTTTTTCTCTTACCGGTCAGCCCAATGCTATGGGCGGGAGGGAAGTTGGCGGGATGGCAAACCTTTTGCCTGCTCACCGTAGTCTGGCAAATTCCGATCATAGAAAAGAAGTAGCAGATTTTTGGGAAGTTCCTTCGGTTCCCGAAAAACCCGGTTATACTGCTACAGAAATGTTTGATGCCCTTCTTTCCGGAAAGATGAAAGCTGTTTGGATTATTTGCACAAATCCACTAGTAAGTCTTCCTAATGCAAGGAATGTTGAAATTGCCTTGAAGAATGCACGATTTGTTGTGGTGCAGGATATTTCTTCTCGCTCTGAAACCGTAAAATATGCTGATTTGGTTCTGCCTGCTGCAGGGTGGCTTGAAAAAGAAGGTACTATGACAAATTCTGAACGGAGGATAAGTCATTTGTCAAAAGCTATAGATGCTCCGGGAGAGGCCTTGCCCGACCTGGAAATTATTCGAAGATTTGCTGAAAAAATGGGATATGGGAAAGGTTTTTCTTATCCCAATGCAGAAAGCGTTTTTCTTGAACATTGTAAGTTAACCAAAGGTACCAATATTGATATCAGTGGCCTGAATTATGCCATTCTAAAAGATAAAAGAAGTGTGCAGTGGCCGTTTCCTGAAGGAGCTACCGAAGGTAGGGCAAGGTTATTTACAGATCATAAATTTTTTACCTCAGATGGTAAAGCTCAGATTGTCAGTGTGCCGGATGAGAATAATTCTGAGGTTTTATCTCCCAAATATCCATTGATTCTAACCACAGGAAGGATACGTGATCAGTGGCATACCATGACAAAAACTGGTAAGGTGAATAAACTTAACCGGCACATTGATAAACCTTTTCTGGAAATACACCCTTTGGATGCAGAGCTTAGAGGGATTAAAGCGACAGATGTGGTTGAGATAACCAACCGTCGGGGAAAAGTGAAAGCCGTTGTTAAAATTACAGATGAAATAAAAAGAGGGGTAGTATTTCTGCCTATGCATTGGGGGAAGATATTAAACAAGGATTTTGCCCGAGCTAATAATTTAACCTCTGATGTTATTGATCCGGTGTCCAAAGAACCTGATTTTAAGTTTACAGCCGTTGAGGTAACAAAGTCTCGTACCTCCCCCTGCCACAGTTTGCTTTAACGTTCCGTTATGAAAAGGACATTTTTTGATGTCTTCAGAATTTT
>JBKBXU010000351.1:0-4438 GCA_046313675.1 Cytophagaceae bacterium | reverse complement strand
CCAGACGCTCTTTCCCTCCAACAGATGATGTACGTAAATTAAGGGCGAGGTTAAAGAAAGAGGAGATCAGTTATGACGAATATGAAAAACTGATTAAAGAGGAAATAGCTAAAGCCGTGAAGTGGCAGGAAAATATCGGAATTGATGTTTTAGTGCATGGAGAGTTTGAGCGGAATGATATGGTTGAATATTTTGGTGAGCAACTGGATGGGTTTGTCTTTTCTCAAAATGGTTGGGTGCAAAGTTATGGTTCCCGTTGTGTGAAGCCTCCTATTATTTATGGTGATGTAGAGCGCAAAGAACCAATGACGGTAAGGTGGTCTGCTTATGCGCAGGAACAAACCGATAAGCTTATGAAGGGAATGCTCACCGGACCGGTAACCATTCTTCAGTGGTCTTTTGTTCGTGATGATCAACCGCGTGAAACCAGTGCGATGCAAATAGCATTGGCTATTCGGGACGAGGTTATTGATCTGGAAGAAGCAGGAATCAGGGTTATTCAGATTGATGAGCCAGCTTTCAGGGAAGGACTTCCTTTGAGAAAAGAAAACTGGCAAAAGTATTTGGGTTGGGCTGTGAAAGCATTCCGTATCAGCTCCTCAGGTGTGGAAGATGCCACGCAAATCCATACTCATATGTGTTATTCTGAATTTAATGATATAATTTCCAGTATAGCTGATATGGATGCAGATGTAATTACCATTGAGACATCCCGTTCTCAAATGGAGTTGCTTGATGCATTTGCTGATTTTAAATATCCTAATGAAATTGGTCCGGGGGTGTATGACATTCACTCTCCACGGGTGCCAGCGGTAGGAGAGATGAAGCAACTGCTTGAGAAGGCTCTGGCGGTAATCCCAGCTCGCAATTTATGGGTCAACCCTGATTGCGGCCTCAAGACACGCAACTGGGCAGAAACAGAAAAAGCTCTTAGCAATATGGTCGAAGCTGGAATGCAACTGCGAAAATCAGTAGGTGTGGCAAGTCTTGCTGTATAAACTTTTGGTGTCGGGTATTTTGCCCGGCACCAATTAGTTCAATTTTTATAATCTTTTTTATCCGATTTTATGTGATATAGTTTGCTTTATCATTCTATAATTCAAACTCATACATTGCTTGTTGGTTTTGTTTAGCTTAAACTCACTTCCGTTTTAAAAGAATTTCATAACATTTTGGGCATAATTATTGTATAATATCGTTGTACTTTAACACACCAAAATACTTATCGTAAAAAATACAATAACTCATTTGTTTAATTTAAATCACTAATTATGAAATTAAAAATTGCTTGTGCGTTGGCATTGTTGGCTCCTTTTGCTTATGGTCAAAACGCACTTAAAAATCCCGGATTCGAAGAAGATGGAGGATGGAATCATTGGGGTGGAGAGAGAGTTTCTTATGCCAAAAGCGGAAAATTCGGTCTTAAGATTACCAATATTGATTTTAAGTGGAGCGGCTCCGATCAGATTATTGTTCTTCCTGAAGGTATAAAAGACCTTACCTTATCGGGTTGGGTTAAAGTGGATTCCGTCGTTAGAGGTAATAAGCCTTGGGAAAGAGCCAGAATTGCTCTTGAATTTTACGATAAGGATATGAAGCAGGTAGGAGGGCATTACCCGGTTACAGGTGAAGCTTTTGGTACCAGAGACTGGAGAAAGTATGAGAAAACCTATTCTATCCCTCCAAATGCATTTTGTGTAAAAATTCAACTAGCCCTTGGTAATGCCACCGGAACGGTATATTTTGATGATGTTGAAGTGCTTTTGCTTGATGCTGAAGGAAAAACCCTTAAAGCCGGAGTCATTACGCCTCCAAAACCCAAGCCTTATGACTTTATTCGTCTTAACCAGGCAGGATACTACACACACGGCCCAAAAAATGCTGTAATCGTTTCCGATAAGGCAAAGAAATTCTCTATCATCGATGCTAATACAAAAAAAGAAGTATTTAGCGGAAAGCTTGAAAAAAAAGGAGAATGGGAGCATTCAGGTGAAGTAGTAAGTATGGCAGATTTCTCCAAACTGACAAGCCCTGGAACATATATTATCCGTGTACCCGGTGTGGCTGATTCACATAAATTTGAAATTGCAAACAGTATAGCCCATAATATCGGGAAGGCAAGTTTGAAAACCTTCTATTATCAAAGGACTTTGGTAGACCTTGAAGAAAAATATGCAGGTAAATGGAAAAGAAAAGCAGGACACCCTGATAATGAAGTTTTGGTTCATGCTTCCGCAGCAACTGCTGAAAGACCTGCCGGTACAAAAATATCATCACCACGTGGCTGGTATGATGCAGGAGATTATAATAAATACGTTGTAAACTCCGGAATATCAACTTACACCATGATGGCTCTTTATGAGCATTTTCCAAAATTTGTTGATACAGTGAATGTTAATATTCCTGAAAGCGGAAACAACATTCCTGATTTGCTTGATGAAACCTTATTTAATGTGCGTTGGATTTTAAGCATGCAAGATCCTAACGATGGTGGGGTTTATCATAAACTAACGAATCCTAATTTTGATGGTATTGTGATGCCTCATTTGGCGACGGAGCCAAGATACGTTGTTCAAAAATCAACCGCTGCAGCGCTGGATTTTGCGGCAGTAATGGCTCAGGCTTCAAGAGTTTATAGGAAATTTGACAAACAACTTCCTGGTTTTGCTGACTCAACCCTGGCAGCAGCTATAAAAGCGTATGAATGGGCAAAGAAAAACCCTGAAGTATATTATGACCAGAATGAGATGAATAAAAAATTCACCCCTGCTGTTGTTACCGGAGAATATGGTGACAAAGACGTGAAGGATGAATTTCAGTGGGCGGCTTCTGAGTTATTCATAACAACAGGAGATAAGAAATACTATACTGAAGCTAATATAGTGGCTACTTTAGACAGTTTTGGTGTTCCGGCCTGGCCTGAAGTAAATACACTTGGTTTAATTTCCTTAGTTCAGTTAGGTGATAAAGCTCCGGATGCTAAAGCTATTCAGGGTAGAATTATCAAACTTGCTGACGAATTGAAAGACCACGCAGCTAAGTCTGCCTTTGGATTGCCAATGGGTATAGATAAGAAGAACTTTGTATGGGGAAGTAGCTCTATTGCTGCTAACCAAGCCATCATACTAATTCAGGCATACAGGTTAACTAAAAATCAGGAGTACCTTAATGCAGCCATTGCCAACTTTGATTACATTATGGGAAGAAATGGTACCGGTTATTCTTATGTGAGTGGTTTTGGAACCAAAGCCATGACCAAACCGCATCACCGTCCTTCTCAGGCGGATGGACTTACAGATGTAATTCCTGGATTTTTATCCGGTGGTCCAAATTATGAGCAGCAGGATAAGCAGGGTTGTATGATGCCTTACCCATCAGCCTTACCCGCAAAATCGTATATTGATGAAGAATGCAGTTATGCTTCCAATGAAGTGGCTATTAACTGGAACTCTCCTTTAACGTATTTGGCATTTGCTCTTGAAGCTATTATGGCTGAAAAAAGTAAATAATAGTGTAAACTGATATTTAGGCGTATTATGCGTCAAATAAAAAAAGCTGTCTCAAACCGAGGCAGCTTTTTTGTTTTTTACTTTCAATCTTTTACTACTTCTCAATACATTGTTTAATTTTAGCTTTAGCCATGCTGTCAACTGTAGTGTCATCAACTTGATGCATAAAGGAGATCAAATCACTATCGGCATAAATACCAAATGCACCCAATACAATACCTTTTGTATTTGCTTTGGTTTCAATGGCATATAAAATAGCCATATCATCCGGATCAGATATTCCTTCAAACCGTTGATGTTCCACTATGGTTAAATCCTGCGGACTGAAAACCTCCCCGGAATCCAGGTCTTTAAGGCCTTCTTCAGTATATTGAAACTCCCTGTTATATCCCTGACCTTTCAGACACTCCAATCTGTACATAAGACTGGATCTTGTAAGAGGCATCCGCACATCTTTACTCTTAGAATCCATAATTTATCCTCCTGTATATATATATAACAAAGATTAGGGTGAAAAAATGCGATAGAAGAATGCCTTTAATAAAGTATAAACTTAAAATAATTTATTTATTGGCAGACACTAAGTTAGACAGTAAGTACTCCTCAAAACTTCAGATGCGAATCAAATGAAATGCTGGTTATATTGATAATTTTAGTAAATAAAATACAATTTTTCATTACCTTTATTTGAGTAGAATGTATTTACGTCACATGATTTTTATTTTCCCTTTTTTCGGATGCGTAAACAAACAGGTAACATGAAAAAACTTTTACTTATTTATCTTTTGCTAATTCTCACAACAACTTTTTCCTTTGCTCAGGGATTCAAAGTGGTGGGATCAGATTTACACGATGCCAATGGTAACAATTTTATTATGAAAGGGATAAATGTTCCCTTGGCATGGTTTGTAAATGATGTAAATAGCAAC
>JBKBXU010000350.1:0-4524 GCA_046313675.1 Cytophagaceae bacterium | reverse complement strand
TATTTCTTGAAAGTGCCTGTTTTTCGCCAGATTATGTGCGAAAGACAAGTATGACTCATGGTTTGAAAACGGATGCCTCCTTCCGATTTGAGCGGGGTACCGATCCTGAAATTGTTGTGAGCGCATTGAAAAAAGCAGCAGTTTTGATCCTTGAAGCAGCCGGTGGAGAAATTAGTTCTGAAATATTGGATAGTTATGTCAGGCCTGCAGAAAATACCGAGATCAAAACTTCCTATAATCGGATTGAAAAATTAATCGGTAAAAAAATTCCAAAGGATATAATCAATAACATTCTGGAAAATCTGGACATTGTTAAAATCTCTGATCTTGACGACAAGCTTTCTTTGAGTGTTCCACCATATCGGGTAGATGTTAAAAGAGAAGCCGATATTATTGAGGAAATTATCAGGATTTACGGATATGATAACATTGAAATCAGCGACCGGCTAAGTTCCTCATACGTGGCTGAATTTCCTCCGAAAGACAAAGATAAAACATTTAAAGATCTGTCTATTTTGCTTGTGGCAAATGGCTTTAATGAAATTATTACCAACTCATTGACCAAGCCTCACTATGTCGACAAAAGTAATTCCGTAGAAATTCTTAATAAGCTTAGTGAAGACCTGGGGGTTCTTAGACAGAGCCTTCTTTTTTCAGGCCTTGAGGTAATTGCTTACAATGTAAATCGCCGGCAAAAAGACCTGAAGCTATTTGAGCTTGGGAAAGTTTATAAGAAAGAGGGAGAAGCCTATAAAGAATCTAATTATCTAAGTTTATTTATAACAGGAGGGAAGCGTCAGGAGAGCTGGAGTGAATCTGGAGAAAATGTCGATTTTTATGATTTGAAAGTATTTATAGAAATGCTTTTTAATAAAACAGGGATTGCTGATTTTAAGGTAGAAGATGCAGATGGTATATTTAGTTTTGGAGTAAATTACAGTGTTAATAATCGCTTGATAGCTTCTTATGGTAAAGTTCAGGATAAAATCCTTAAAAAGACCGATATTAAGCAGGCGGTTTATTATGCTGAGATAGATTTTGATAGCCTGATGAGAATGATGGATACTTCCCTGGTTTATCAGGAGGTTTCTAAATTTCCTGAGGTTCGAAGGGATTTATCTTTGGTGCTTGATAAGAAAGTGTCTTTTGGGGAAATAGAATCTATTGCAAGGAAGTTTGAAAAACGCTTACTTCAGGATATTAATGTTTTTGATATTTATGAAGGTGAAAACCTAGGAGATAACAAAAAATCTTATTCTGTGAGTTTTATTCTTCAGGACTATGAACAAACATTGACAGATAAGGTGATTGACAAAACTATGGATAAACTTATGTCCGCTTTTGAAAAAGAATTAGGTGCCGTAATCAGGAAGTAATGAACAATCAGGCTACTATAGAGAAACTTCAGGCTCTTGAGCAAAAAATACATTTGCTTATAAATGAGCATGCAAGCCTTAAAAAGGAACTTAAGAATGAGATGGATGCAAATATAAATTTGCGACAGGAAGTGTTCAGCCTAAATGAAGATCTTAAAAATTTTCATAATCAAGATAAAATTAGTAAAATTGTATCATCTGTTAAGGATGATTCTCAGAATGTTTCTGAGTTGAAAATCAAATTGAATGAGTACATTAAAGAGATTGATAATTGTATCGCTCATTTAAATGAATAATCGTATTTCCAATGGAGGTACTATCTATAAAAATAAAAATTGGAGACAGAGAGTACCCAATGAGGGTAGATGCAACCGAAGAAGAAAAAATTCGGCTTGCAGGGAAACTTATTAATGAAAGTTTAAAGAGATATAAAGATCAGTTTGGTATAAATGACAAACAAGATCTTTTGGCAATGGTGGCATTCGATTCAATTGTAGATCGGATGAAACATGAATCCAGCGGTGCCGGTCAGACGGAATATATATATTCCAAAATTGATCATCTTGAGAAATTAATTACTAATACCCTTTCTGTTGAATAATTTTTAGGCCTTATTCATTTTTTGCAAGCATACCTGCGTTAATCTCCTGTAGATAAATTTTTATTTAATTATTTAACCTAAGTATTATCGTGGATATAATTTATTTAATTGCTACCGCAATCGTAGCCCTTATTGCAGGTGTTGTGGTTGGGCGCTTTCTTCTGATTAAGGCTTTTCACAAGCATGAAGAAGATGCCAAAGAAAAAGCCAAGCTTATTTTAAAGGAAGCCGAGCTTCAGGCTGAAAGCCTGAAAAAAGATAAAATTCTTGAGGCGAAAGAGAAGTATCTTAAACTGAAGTCTGAATTTGAAGAGGAAGCAAATAAGAAGAAGAATATTATTATTCAGAATGAGCAGAAAATCAAACAGCGAGAGCAAAACCTTTCCAAAATGATTGAGCAGAACCAACGCAAGGATGCAGAGTTGGACAGTATGAAGGAAAATTTAAATGCTCAGATTGAAATAGTTAATAAGAGAAAGGATGAGTTGGAGAAAGTACGCTTACAGCAGGTTTCTAAATTGGAAAAAATTGCCAACTTAACCGGTGATGAAGCGAGGCAACAATTGCTTGAAGCTCTTCAGGATGAGGCAAAATCCAAAGCTTCTTCTTATATTAAAGACATTGTAGATGAAGCTAAACTAACGGCTACCAAAGAAGCTAAAAAGGTAGTAATTGAAACTATTCAACGTACTGCGACTGAGCATGCAGTTGAAAATTGTGTTTCTGTTTTTAATATTGAAAGTGATGATATTAAAGGAAAAATCATAGGTAGAGAGGGAAGAAATATCAGGGCTTTAGAGGCTGCCACCGGCGTAGAAATTATAGTCGACGATACTCCTGAGGCAATTATAATTTCCGGGTTTGATCCAGTGCGACGTGAAGTAGCACGTTTAGCTTTGCACAGACTTGTTCAGGATGGAAGGATTCACCCTGCCAGAATTGAAGAAGTTGTGGCTAAAACATTTAAAAATGTTGATGAAGAGATTATTGAGATTGGAGAACGTACCGTTATTGATCTTGGAATTCATGGTCTTCATCCGGAATTGATTAAATATGTGGGGCGGCTGAGGTTTAGATCGTCTTATGGACAGAACCTTTTGCAACATTCACGCGAAGTTGCAAAAATGTGTGCTACAATGGCTTCAGAATTAGGGTTAAATTCCAAACTGGCAAAAAGAGCAGGCTTGCTTCATGATATTGGAAAAGTTTCCATGGATGAACCTGAATTGCCACATGCTCTTTTAGGTATGGAGTTGGCTAAAAAGTACAAAGAATCTCCTGAAGTGTGTAATGCCATTGGTGCTCACCATGACGAGATTGAGATGACCTCTATGATTTCTCCAATTGTGCAGGTATGTGATGCTATTTCAGGCTCAAGGCCTGGCGCCAGAAGAGAGGTTATGGAATCTTATATTAAGCGGCTTAAGGAGCTTGAAGAGCTTGCCTTGTCGTTTGATGGTGTTACTAAATGTTATGCTATTCAGGCTGGCCGTGAGTTAAGGGTAATGGTAGATGCAGAAAATGTATCTGATGATCGTGCAGGAGTTTTATCCTTTGACATCTCTCGAAAAATTGAAAATGATATGCAGTATCCTGGTCAGATAAAGGTGACTGTTATCAGAGAAATGCGCTCCGTTAGCTTTGCTAAATAAACTTGTTTAGTTTGATAAAAAATTAAAGCTTTTCACAATGTGTGGAAAGCTTTTTTTATTTCTGCTTGAAGATGTGGAATTTATTTAGTATGTTAATAAGACAGAAAAGAGCCTGCTTATGAAAAATCTATTTACTTTTCTATCGTTTCTATTGATTTTGTCAGCCTGTAAAGATTCTGTGACATATAGTAAGGAAGAGCTTTTAGAGGAAAAGCTGACAAATATAAGTACGGCTTCATGGGTAAACGACTATGATAATGAACCCCAGGAGACAGAAACATTTGATCAGCTTTATCTGGTTCGCGAAGATTTTGTTTTTCACCCTTTTGGTTATAATCCTACCCTTGAAAACATAAAAGCTCAATACAGTTTTTGTGAGCTTCGTCTGGATACCCTTATAGATGATTCGTACAACGACACGGTTATATATTACAAATTGCATCTCAATAATTCAGAATTCATCTTTGTTCAGGGTTTTTTAAATGGAATTCCGGCCAATTTTCTAGCAGGTGCCAAGATTATCGATGATGAGATTGCTCTCGAGGGAGGGATACGAATAGGTATGGACAAGATGGAGTTTTATAAAAGATTCAAAGATCCAAGAATCCTTGAGATGGATGTAATCGAAATAGGTGACAGGGATAGTACTTCTGTTTTTGAATTTTTGTTTACTGAAGATGTTCTGGTTGAAATTAATTATATGGGATACATAGGTTGAGAAAAGTATATGCATAAAAAAAGCTGCCTTATGGCAGCTTTTTTTATGCATATACTTATTTACTTAAGCCAATTGAACCTTTTTATTAAGTGCTTTTAACATGGTATCTCCTATTTCAGCAGGAGATTCAGCAACGAATAATCCGCATTCTCTCATAATCTTCATTTTTGCAGCGGC
>JBKBXU010000349.1:0-4555 GCA_046313675.1 Cytophagaceae bacterium | reverse complement strand
CACTTTTATAAAAAATGGTATGTAATTGTTGAACAACCTCAAAGGCATCTCCGTGTTTACGCAAAACCTCTCCTGCAGGCCCTTTTGGCATTCCTGCATAATATTCGTCATGATGATCGCGATTCAGCAGTCGCTGGGTAAGGCCAATGGAAGGAGGTACAATAAAAACTTCTCCCGGGGTCTCTCCTTCTGTGGGCTTTTGATCCTGATTTAAGAGGTAAAAGTCAACCCCAAGAGCAGGAGTTGTAAAAGTAGCCGGAGAAGCAGCTTGTACGATAGATCCGGTAATATAACCCCCTCCTATTTCTGTGCCACCACAATATTCAATAACAGGGGCATTAAAATTTGCCAGTGACATAAGGTAGAAATAATCCTCGGCATTAGATGGTTCTCCTGTAGAACTAAACACCCGGACTTTCCAGTTAAATTTGCCCTCATAAGCGTTGTTCCTCCAAGCTTTTACCACGGAAGGAATGGTGCCAAGAACCGTTATTCCTGCCTGTTCGGCAAATTTCCCAAAGCCCGGACCTGTTGCCGCTCCGGAATATACAGCAAGTGTAGCCTTGTTTATCAATGATGCATAGATTAACCAGGGAGCCATCATCCACCCCATTCCTGTAGTCCATGTTACGACGTCCGAAGGCTTGATATCATGATGATAATAAGCATCCGAAGCACATTTTATGGGAGTAATATGTGTCCAGGGAATAGACTTTGGCTCTTTCGTCGTCCCTGAAGAAAAAAGTATGTTGGTCACATCCTCCGGATGGCCAATGTGAGGCTCAAATTCTTCAGAACCCGTAACATTCTCCCACAGCAGTTCATTGGATTGTAAGTTTATGTTTTGTAAGTAAGAACAAATAATCGTTTTTATGGAAGCCGCCTGACGTACTTTGGATATTACCTCAAGCTCTTTCCCTCCATACAGGTAACCATCACAGGTAACAAGGCCTTTTGCCTCTGTCATTTCTATACGCTTCTTTAATTCTGAAGAAGAAAAGCTATCGGCTACAGAAACTACGACCATTCCGGCACGAATAATTCCCAGGTAAGAAATAATAGATTCTACCGTGAGCGGCATATATAAAATAATCCTGTCGCCAACTTTAAACCCTTGCTTAATCAGACCGGAAGAAAATTTGTTTACCCGCTTTTTCAGCTCACCACAACTAATATTTTCCATTTCCATGGATCCTTCTTTTCCGGAAACAATTGCTATTTCTTCCGGAGATGCAGAAAAGCAACTATCGGTGATGTTATAAGCTGCACCCGAAAGCCACTCCGGATGTTCAACACCTCCTGATAAATTTAAAACCTCCTTATACGGTGTTTGAAATTTTATCCCAAGCCGTTCAATTGTTTTTTCCCAGAATTCAGCCCGATTCTCCACAGACCAGGTGTGCAAATCTCTGTAGTTTTTTATTCCAAGTTCCTTTTGAAGTGAGGTAATGTTGGCATTTTCTATGACCTTCTCGTCAGGCATCCACGCAACGGGAAGCTTTTCATTGGTAAAAAGCTGAAGGTATATATGATACAGGCTTTCAAAATTAGCCTTTTTAGCAGCATGTTGAACAATCTTCATCCAGAGAGAAGCCTTTTCTTCCAAACTCCCTTTACCGGCAACTTTAAAGTATTCAAAGGCTAATTGAGGAGTAAGGATATTGGAAGCTATTTTCATCAGTGAAATTTTAGTCCTGTGCACAACGTTTACCGCACCAAAATAAAACTAATAACTGAAAATATACCAAGTAATGTTTAAGAATTATCTTTTCCGGGAACAGCTTACTTGCTAAGTATTTTCAAGCCAATGATTCCTACAACGATTAAGGCAATGAAAATAAAACGCAAAAAATCTTTGGATTCACCAAAAAGAAGGATGCCCATAATAGCAGCCCCGACTGCTCCAATGCCAGTCCAAATGGCATAGGCTGTACCCAAAGGCAGTGACTTCAGGGAATAACCAAGCAATGCCATGCTAATAGCCAAACCTACTACCGTAAGAACAGATGGCCATAAACGGGTAAAGCCCTCAGAATACTTTAAGGCAGTTACCCATACTATTTCAAACACACCGGCAGCAAAAAGTATAAACCAATTCATGGTAAATGACGAAGTAATAAAGAATGGAGCGAAATGCCCCACTCTTTATATGATCTTTTTAAGAAGTATTTTTGTATTGCAAAAATCAAAGGCTCCATCAAGAAAAGCAACCATTTTACCCCAATCTTCCTTTTTGACAAAGTTAGACTTATAAACCTTTTGAGCTGAAATAATGATTTTATTACCCTCAACTTTAGCAGAACTTATAAAAGACCCTGTTTCATTATCAATGGTAAAATTAAGCTTTTCAACCCCTTCAGCCATATAGCCATCAGGAAGGTTTAGGGTAATGTTATAATGGTACGACCTGGCTGAGAACATATAGACATCGTGCGTTCTTTCATACTCATCCTCCTGCAGTTCAACCTGACTACCGATCAGTTTACCTGCATCAAGCATATAATTTAAACCAGCCTTTTTTAATAATCCTTTTACCTTGAACTCTTCATTGAAGATAAGTTCGGGCTTTTCCATAGACCTTCCTGTTTGCACAAGGGCGAAATTGTCATAGGATTCGATTTCAAAATCGCTTTCAGAATATTTCTTTAGCCGCTCAATTCTCTTCTCCTCATCTTCTTCTTGTATCTCAGCTCTTTTCCTGGCTCTTTCTTCCCTAACCAATGGTTTATAGCTAAGTTCAGGATCTTTTCCTACAAAGTAATGTTGATCTTCAGGTTGAACATCGTATTTTAACAAAACATAATTCAGGTAATTTTCTTTCAAATATCCTGTCAACTGAATCTCCCTTTTTATGGTTAGAAATTCCATGTCCTTTAGGCTCACATCCAGAGTTTCGGAATGTCGGTTATCCGCTTCCTTGGTTACTGGAAGTTGGATCTTCTTTGCAGAAATATTCTTAGGTTTCTTGTCAACGGTGATTTCATAGGCATCTACACCTTCCAGTAAAGCCAAAAATTCATTTACATTGGAAGTGGCAGATAAGGTGTGAATGTATAGTGGCTTACTGCCTTCTACTTTTAAAAACCAGTTAAGTTCCCTTTTCAGAACCATTTCATCTAAGGAACCAATGCTTCTTGGAACAGCCACGATTAATTTATAAGGAACTTTCTTTGCATTAAAAACAGAAATCAGAACCTTACAGAAAAACTCATCATTGAGCCTGCTGGTATAATATTCATCTCTCCCAAGGTCATTAAACCTGGAATACCTTAAGTAATAATACGATATTTTAGCTATCTCAACCGGATCGGTCAGCTTTTTATGGTTTTTAGACAAATACGCCAAAATCTTGCCTGTGTGCAGGTTATAAGGTATCATAAGTGCATCTCTGCTGATTTTCTCAGCAACTTCCTGCATGGGCACTTTAGTTTTAGGAACACCTATTTCCCCGGTAAAGTAAGTCGTTTTATAATTCGGAGATTTAAGCCAAAGCACTTGAAATTTGATGGTAGGTGTTGACCTGTAAACATAACTCCAACGTTCTTTCTTTTCTTTTTCCCTCATTTTGTCTACCAAAGAAAACATTTTGGTCTTTTTAGCCGGGCTGTCTTCTTCTTTTAATTGAGGTGCTCCATTGGTATTATTGATATTAATAAAGAAAAGCTTCTCAACCTCAAATTCTATTTTTTGATTTACCGTAGGGTAGGTATTGTGAAGGGAAAAGATGATTTCACTGAATTTATATTCCTGATAAGGCCCTATATAAGGGTTTTCTTCAACATTGTAAAAGAAATCTATGATATCTCCCGGTTCCAGATCAGGAATCGCAAGTTTTTTATATTCTTTATTCCAGGAATACGAAGATTTATAGACCCCGGGAATTGTAACGCTGCTGCTTACAGAAACAGCCTCTTTCATATCTACATATATAGGTTCTTTACCCGGCTTGATATGCTGAAAACCAACATCGGTTGTTGATATGAAATAAAACTCTGAAAACGCCTCTACGGCAGCTTTATCGTTAAGCAAAATTCTCTTTCTTAACAACTCAGAACATCTTAAATTATAAATATTCTTTTTACTGAAAGAATAATAAACTTTCTGGGCAAGGATCACCGCTGATTCGTTTTTCCACTGTTCAGGGCATTCGGTTAATTTGAATTCAGGCTCATCTTTGTCATAAACAGCCTCCAGTCGTTCTCTTTCTAATCGTTCCTCTTTAGATTCTTTTTGCTGTGCTGTCAGGTTAAACGTAATGAAAGCACAAATGACAAATAAAAAAACACTTAACTTATTCATAATTATTTTATTAAAATGATTTGATCCTCATAGATTTTTCTTAACTCACGAATAGCATTGTTCCAGTTTTCAAAATCTTGGGCTTTGATAATGGATGTGGGCAATGCAATCTCCTTATAATATGAAATTACATTTCCTTTTTGGGTAAAGATTACCTTAAAAGAGTAATCCTCAGCGGATACATTCATATTGGCAGGCAAGTGCTTAACCTTATATCCCGCAGGCACCTTAATGTCAATCTTTTTTACAATAAGGG
>JBKBXU010000348.1:991-4555 GCA_046313675.1 Cytophagaceae bacterium | reverse complement strand
AGGTGTTGGAATATAACAAATGGGATAAGTTTCTTAATGTAATAGATAAAGCCAAACAAGCCTGCAAAAACTCAGGTCAGGAGCCGGACGACCATTTTCCCCGAGTGGAGAAATTGGTAGAAATTGGCTCAGGAGCTAAAAGAGATATTTTAGATATTCATCTCTCAAGGTATGCCTGTTATTTGATTGTTCAAAATGCCGACCCTTCAAAGGAAGTGGTTGCGTTAGGACAAACCTATTTTGCCATTCAAACGCGAAAGCAAGAAGTTTTAGAAGAAGAATTTGGAAAACTTCGATCGGAAGAAGAGAAACGTTTGTTCCTCAGAAAAGAAATGGCGGAACACAACAAGCATTTAGCCGATGCAGCCAAGAAAGCAGGAGTTATTCAGCCGTGGGAAATGCTGTTTTTCAAAATCATGGCTATATGGGCTTGTATAATGGTTTGGGAGCAAAAGAAATTCACACCAAAAAAGGTTTGAAGAAAAGCCAGAACATTCTCGACCATATGGGAAGTACAGAGTTGGCCGCCAATTTATTCCGTGCTACACAAACAGAAGAAAAACTAAAAAGAGAAAACATAAAGGGAAAGCAAAAAGCTAATCAAACGCACTTTGAAGTAGGCCAAAAGGTTCGTCAAACCATCAAAGAATTAGGCGGGACAATGCCGGAGGATTTGCCAGCAGAAGGTAGCATTAAGAAGATTGAAGGTGGGCAGAAGAAATTAAACAAGTGAAATAAAAATAGCGATTTCCTTTTTATAAACTTTTTGAGTTTAGTGTCTGCGGAAATGGAGATAGGAACCGTATTAATTTAGTCATCATGATTTTTGTAATTTAAATACATGAAAAACATATTCTTTAGTGGAATCTTTCTGTGTTTTTTCTTTTCCTGTTCATCAAGCGAAGCTCAGAAAGAAGAAAGTGTGGTTTCGGAGGTTCAAGTGGATACCTTGAAGAGTCAAAGAAATGAGGAGTATGTTTCTGTTTCGACGGAGGTTCCTTCTGTTCCTTATGCTACTCAAAAAGCAAACATTAGCCAGCTTAAACAGGATTTAAAATCAAAATTTGAGCGAAACGAGCTAAGCATGGATTCCATAAGTAAGGTCTTTACAGAAGTTATGGTCGAGAAGCTTATTCCTTATTGGTACGGAACCGTTTGGGATTTTGAAGGACACACCAATACACCCGGTGAAGGGTTCATCGCCTGTGGCTATTTTGTTAGCACTACCTTGCAGCATGTAGGTATAAATATAAATCGCTATAAACTGGCTCAGCAGGCCCCAATCCATGAAGCCAAATCACTTGCCATGGGCATGAATGTTATGGTTTTAGACACACTTGAGTTTACTAAAGCAATGGATTTTCTAAAATCAACCCTGGATGATGGCCTATATTTTATTGGCTTGAGCAATCATGTAGGTTATTTATTGAAGAAAAGAGGGGAGTTGTTTTTCCTGCACTCCAGTTACGTTGCGCCTGCTAAGGTAGTTGTTGAACGAGCATTGGATTCCTGGCCTATGCAGGTGAGTTATGTATTCATTATTTCTCCTTTGTCGGACAATGAAAAATTAATGAGGGCGTGGTTGTTTAATACTCCTGTGCCGGTAGTAAGTCAGTAATATAAGGCATAAGGCGTAAGTAAAAAGTAGTAAGAAAAAAGAGTTTGTAAGGCATAAAGGGGTAAGTCAAAAGGAGTCGTAAGGCATAAGTAAAATTGGGTAGAAATATATTAAGTAATTAAGGCAAGGCATAAGTAGAAATTTTGGTTGGGTAGAGAATTACGCTTTCTTACGGCTTACGCTTAATTAAAAGGTGTAAAATATTTAGGTAAATTTTGCCTCTGAAATTTATAAATTATAGCAATTAAATTTATAATTGCCTAAGGAATCCCTGATTTGGGCTCCTTGTCTTCAAATTTTCTAAAAAATGAAAGTCTTTTTTATCATTGGCATCTTCTTTCTTTATAGCAATTTACTTTTTGCCCAAATAGATCTTCTTACTGTCCGCGGAGACATTAAGGAATATACACTTTCATTCTTCAAACCTGAAAAATCAAAAAACAACTATAAAAAAGGACAAAAATTATATAGTGATCGCTATATACTAAACGAGTATGGAGAATTCACTATAAAGAAGTTGTTCCCAAAAATATCAGATTACCCTAAAATTATCTTTAATAGCAAAAATCAAAAAACGGAAACCATCAACTATTATAGTGACGGGACTGTAATGAACAGGACAAGACACTTTTATAATTCCCAAGGACAGTTAGTTGAAGAAAAATTCCATTATGATTCTGATACGTTAATACTTCATCGATTTTTTGAGTACTCCGGAAATTTATTATCTAAAAAAAAGGAAATCCATTATTTCACCTCAGAGGATGCCTACCCTGATAAACAAATTTCCACGACAATTTATACCTACGATAAAAATAAAAATCTTGTAGAGGAATTTTATGAATCACTAGGACATGAAATCCGATATATATACAAGTACAATTCAAAGAATTTTATTACTGAATTTTATGTGCAGGATAACCATGCCGAAGATCATTCTACCCCGGTTTTAAAGAAAAGGATAAACTATTTAAGCTATGACTCCCAAAATTGGTTAGAACTAATTCTTGAGGAGAGTTCAGGTCAGGAACCTCAGATCTATTACATACAGCGGGAAATAATTTATAAACAATAAGTCGTATAAAACTAAAATGGCCTGCCATGGATCCTCTTCACCACCTGAGTGGAAATGAGGGGAGCAGCCTTAAAGGCACCAATCACAAAATTGATACAGCACCTCTTGCTCTATTTGTCGGATAGAACCCCTGCATATGCGGAGTTGTAAGGCTTAAGGAGTAAGGCGTAAAAATAAAGTTTTAGGTAGAATATAAACTTAGGCCTTACGCTTTACCACTCAGGACTGACTTCATACACATACCTTGGTGATTTTATGGATGGGCGCTCTTTGTGGGCTGAGTGTCTAATTAAAGGAATACCAACAACCAGGTTGGCAGAAAGGTAGGATCCCCGACAACTTATAAGGTGGTCGTATGTAAACAGGTTATCTGTAAAAATCATAAAAGAATACATATTATTAAAGCCTCTGGTGTAGGACAGGGTGAATGCCAGGAGCAGGTTGCTCCTGTAAACCCGTTCTACTCCCAAAGACAGTTGTGCGGCGCTTACCCAGTTGTTTTCTCTCCTCCTGGTTATGTCTGGTCCGGGGGTATGAAAGGGCCAGCCGGAACCGTTTCCTTTCAAAAAAGCAGGGCCGGCTTCTATAAAATAATTGACGCCATCTTCAACTAACAGTGTTCGTCTATATAAGGCCGACAGCTCCCAGACTGCTCGTTCCGGGTTTTTATGTAAACTGGCAAAATTACGTCCTCTGCCGGGAGGAATGTGTAAATAGTAGGTTCTGTTGTGGATTGCCCTTACCCGGAAGAGTATCGCATTGTCCTCAATGACCTTCCAATGCAGTCCTGCCATATGATTTAGTCCATAGGCCAAACGATTTCTATAGCCTGCTTCTTTGGCTTCTTTATGGGGAAAGTAGTTCTTATTTA
>JBKBXU010000348.1:0-981 GCA_046313675.1 Cytophagaceae bacterium | reverse complement strand
ATATCAAGGTATAGCCTTTGCTGGCATTTAGAATGGATGCTTGTTGCTGTAAAAATTATTAGAAAAATAGCTGATCTCATAGGCTAAAATTCAAGAACGGAGATGGTTGGGGCTTAGTATGTGTAAGGCATAAGTAATTAAAGCCGTAAGTCATAAGGAAAAATGAGCTAGAAGGAGGAAGGCATTAAAAGGTATAATTATGGACGGGGATGTTAAACTTACGACTGACTTAATGCTCATACCTGGGTGATTTTATAGAAGGACGTTCTTTTTTAGTATTAAATTTTAATAGAGGAACACTAAGTACTATGTTGGCGGAAAGATATGATCCCCGGTAGCTTATAATGTGGTTGGTTGGAAGATTTCTGGTATAAATTAGTAAAGAATACATTGGCCTGAAGCCCCGAGTATAGGACAGGGTAAATGCCAGTCGCATTTGGCTTTTGTATTCCCTTTCAACGCCAAAGGCTAGTTGGCCTCCCGGAACCCAGTTGTTTTCCGGCCTCTTATCATCGATCGCTCCTCCGGCATGGAAAGGCCAATCGGAATCTCTTCTATTCAGAAAAACAGGGCCTGCCTCTATAAAGAAGTTTATGACATCTTCCGCATACAGAGTTCTTCTGTATAAGGCCGATAGCTCCCAAATAGTGCCATCCGAGTATTTGTCAGTGTGGGCATTTCTACCTCCTCTGTCCGGTGGAATCAGCCTATAATGCGTTTTATCTTGCCTTGTCCTTACCCGGAAAAGCAAAGCATTGTCCTCATTGACCTTCCAATGCAGTCCTGCCATATGATTTAGTCCATAGGCCAGACGATTTCTATAGCCTGCTTCTTTGGCTTCTTTATGGGGAAAGTAGTTCTTATTTAAGTTTATTCCGGTGCCAATATCAAGGTATAGCCTTTGCTGGCATTTAGAATGGATGCTTGTTGCTGTAAAAATTATTAGAAAAATAGCTGATCTTATAGGCTAAAAACCAAGGA
>JBKBXU010000347.1:0-4592 GCA_046313675.1 Cytophagaceae bacterium | reverse complement strand
ATCGGTAGAGTTTGATGTTCATCCGGTAGCTTCAATTGGCCTGCCTATTGAAGTTTTGGCGATTCCAGTGCAAACCAATGTTGATGAGTCCTTCGCCCAGGAGGGTGTAAGCAGAGAGAATGTTGAAGATGTCAAATTGGAGGCATTGAAGCTGGTTATGCTGAACCCACCTGATCATACATTTGATTTTGTGAAATCTATAGACATTTCTATTTCGGTCAGTGATAATTCCCTGCCGGAAAAACTACTTGCCTTTCATCATGACATTCCCAGAGGTGAAATTATCATTGACCTGAAAACAACTGGAGAGAAAATGGATGAGTATATCAAAAGGGATCGTTTTTTAATTAATGTCAAGTGTCAATCACGTGAAACCTTTACTAAAGAGCTTAAAATAAAAGCGGACATGATTTTTAATGTCCGGGCTGTAATTTTTAAATAAGAATTTTTTACAATCTTATGGTAGAATCTATTGAGAATAAATTTATTCAAATTACGGCACGTCCTTCCGGTGCTGAATTGGTCAGTGTAAAGAATAAGAAGAATGATCGCGAATATTTATGGCAGGGAGATCCTCAGTTCTGGCCAAGAAGAGCACCGGTTTTATTCCCGATTGTAGGAAAGCTGAGCAACAACAGTTATTCTGTAAATGGAGAGACCTTTGATATGCCACAGCACGGACTGGCAAGAAATAGTTTATTTAACCTTACGTCTAAAACGGAGGACTCTTTAGTATACACCCTTGCATCGGATGAGGAAACATTAAAAACGTATCCCTTCCGTTTTCAGTTTGAGGTTACCTATACCTTAATTGAGAACGAGGTAAAAGTGCATTATAAAATAAGCAATACCGATTCTAAGAAAATCTGGTTTTCCATTGGCGGGCACCCGGGTTTTAATTGCCCATTGTTGCCCGGAGAAAAATTTTCAGATTACTATATCGAGTTTGAAAAGGAAGAGACCCTGGAACGGCACCTGCTGGATGATGGTTTGTTCAATGGTAAAAAAGAAACAGTTTTAAAGAATGGTAGTGAATTACAGCTCTCAACGGAATTGTTTGCTAAGGATGCGTTGGTTTTTAAAAACCTGAAATCAGAAAAGGTTTGTCTAAAAAGCAAAAGGTCAAGTTATTCGCTGGAGTTTTTGTTTAAAGGATTCCCATATCTTGGGATTTGGACAAAAGGCCAAGGCTCTCCTTTTGTATGTATAGAGCCATGGCTGGGTCTGGCTGATAATAAAGGATTTACCGGAGACCTTTCGGAAAAAGAAGGCATACTTTCCCTCGAGCCGGAAAAAGTATTTGATTGTGAATATAGCTTCAGAATAGGCTAATCACAAGGCTTATGCCTGAATCCCATGATGTAGAGAACTTCGCTGGATTAAATATCAGAGCAACATGTCGTCTTCATCATCTTCCGGATGTCCGGATCCCATGGTAAACATGCTGCTCATGAGGTCTTTAAACTGAACTCCTTGTTCAAGACGATGTTTGCTTAGCTGTGAAAACTCTGCTAAGCCATGGAGCGTAAATTCCATATATAAAAGCACATCCTGTTCATTGTGTTTTGGGAAGAGCTGTTTGACCAAATCTTTTAAACCCGGAACGGATTCAAGACGGCTCTTATAGCTTTTGGTAGGCAGATCCTGTTCCAGGTCTAGTACATTGCCTGTCATGAACCAATCGGTAATTTTCTTGTAAGGGTTTTCTTTTTTTAATTTTTTAATTCGCTCCGGATTAGGGAACAAATGATCAAACTCCTTTCTTATTGCCTTTCCTATTAAATAATAGGCCACATTGGTAATGCCCTCCATTTCTCCTTCATAGACCAATTCAACTTTTCCTGTAATGGATGGAATAACACCCAGCAGGTCACTTATACGGATGGCTGCTTCTTTTTCATCATTGATGATCATGCGTCGTTCGGCCATACTATGCAGGTTTTCGTAGGCAGATATGGTTAATCGCGCCGAAACCCCGCTTTTCTGGTCAATATATTCGCTTTCGCGAGCCTCAAAAGCAATCCGCTCTATCAGTTGTATGACAAGCTCATTGATAGAAATGTGTTTCTTCTGAAATTCGCTTAGAGCAGCCTCTTGCCGTGTAATTTCCTTTGAAATATCAATGGATTGTGGATAATGGGTAAGTATCTGGCTATCTATACGGTCTTTCAGAGGTGTGATAATGGAACCCCGGTTGGTATAGTCTTCCGGATTGGCAGTAAAGACAAATTGGAGGTCAATTGGAAGGCGGATTTTAAAACCTCTAATCTGAATATCTCCTTCCTGAAGGATATTAAATAAGCCGACTTGAATTCTGGGCTGCAAATCCGGAAGCTCGTTTATGACAAAAATACCCCTGTGCGAGCGGGGAATAAGTCCGTAATGTATAACGCGTTCGTCCGCATAGGTAAGTTTTAGAGATGCGGCTTTGATGGGATCTAAATCTCCAATAAGATCAGAAACGGATACATCCGGGGTCGCTAACTTCTCGGTATAACGTTCGGAGCGATGGACCCAGGAAACGGGGGTTTCATCGCCAAGCTCATTAATAATGTCTCTTGCCATTCTTGATAAGGGACGTAATGGGTCATCGTTTAGCTCAGTACCGGTAACAACCGGCATATACTCATCCAGCAGGTTTACCATGAGGCGTGCAAGCCGGGTTTTGGCCTGTCCTCGTAATCCGAGCAAGATTATGTTATGTTTTGAGAGAATGGCTGTTTGCAAATTTGGTATCACGGTATCTTCATATCCCCGCACCCCTTCAAAAGGATTTTTCTTATTCCGAAGGGCAGCAATAAGATTATTTCTCATTTCTTCCTTAACGGAACGTGATTGGTAACCGGCAGCCTTTAGCTGTCCAAGGTTTTTTATTTTATCAAAATGAAGCATTGTGATACAAATTTTATGTATAAAAATTGTAATGAATTAGTTAACCCCTATCCGGAACGGAATGTTTTTTTTCTATTGCGGATGAAATCTTCAAAAATATATTCTCCAAGGCCATTCAATGAGCTGTAAAAAGCCCGGCCGTTGTTAATACTTGTAAATTCCCGGACAAACTGTTGCAGGTAAGGATCTTTGGCAATCATAAAGGTGGTTACCGGAATGTTTAACCTACGACACTGGGCTGCCATGTTCAGTGTTTTGTTTACCACTTTTCGGTCCAGCCCAAAGCTGTTCTTATAATACCGGGCGCCTTCTTTCAGGCAAGTTGGTTTGCCATCGGTAATCATAAATATTTGTTTGTTGGCGGTTTTTCTTCTGCGTAAAATATCAAGAGCCAGCTCCAGTCCTGCATAGGTGTTGGTGTGGTATGGCCCAACCTGCAGATAAGGCAGGTCTTTAACAGAAATAGGCCAGGCATCATTACCAAAAACTATGATGTCCAGGGTGTCTTTGGGAAAACGGGTTTTAACCAGTTCTGCTAAAGCCATTGCGACTTTTTTTGCCGGAGTAATACGGTCTTCTCCATAAAGAATCATGGAGTGTGAAATATCAATCATCAATACCGTTGAATTCTGGGTTTTGTGTTCCCGTTCCTGGATTTCCAGATCCTCCTGTGTAAGTTTAAAATCATCAATACCATGGTTAATCTGGGCATTGTGTATGGAGCCTGTAATATTGATGGAATCCAGATTGTCGCCAAACTGATAAGGGCGCGTATCCGGTGTCGCTTCATCGCCTCCTCCGGAATGAAAGGTTTTATGGTTTCCTTTATTGCCCTTCTTTAATTTACCGAAGATCTCCTCAAGGGCATTTTTTCTTATAATCTGTTCAGAACGTGGCGTGATGGCAAAATTTCCTTCTTTATTTTCTTCTGTGATATAACCTTTATCTTTAAGATCCTGAATAAAGTCTCCCATACCATATTTATCGTTTGTCAAACGATGTTTCTGATCGACCTCATTGAGCCAGTCAAGCGCCTCCTCCACATTTCCGGAGGTATGATTTAACATTTCAAAAAAAAGTTTTGAAAGCCTGTTAAAAGGAGAATCGTTATTGTCGTCTGAACTGTATTCGGTAAAGCGGATTCCTGCCATGTGAGTTTAACAATCAGACCCGTGCAAAGGTTTAGGATTATCAGGTAAAATAACCTGGTGTAATGTAGTTTATTCCTCTAGTCTTTTAGTGCTTAACGGAAATTTAATTTTTCTTTTTGCCTTGTTTTTTTTCCACTTGTCGGATTTCAATCTCCATCGCCCTTTCTGTTGGCTCTATGCCACCACCAAAATCTTTGGCATAGGTATAGGTAAACTGAGCTCCAAGCAATAGCGCAACGGAAGCAAAATAGACCCAGAGAAGGAGTAATACCAAGGCTCCGGCTGCCCCATACGTCGTGTCCAGATCTTGTTCTGATAAGTATATTCCGATTAAGAATTGGCCAAGTAAGAATAACAAGGTTGTAATAAAGGCTCCGACAAATACATCTTTCCATTTTATCCGGGCATCCGGTAGCACTTTATAAATAAGTGCAAAAACAGACATGTTCACTCCTAAAGAAATCACAATATTTATCATTGTTACAATGTACACAGTTACATCTTCAAGGAGCGTGCGCAAATAATCGTTTACTGCAACAACGAATATGT
>JBKBXU010000346.1:0-4594 GCA_046313675.1 Cytophagaceae bacterium | reverse complement strand
GGCTGAAGATCCGTTAAGGGCTGTAGTTCGGGGTACGGGTATTGCTATTAAAGATATAAACAGCTTTAAGGCTGTATTGATGACATAAAATTTAATGCATAGGTTATTACAATTCTTTTATCGGCACAGAGCATTCTTGTTCTTTATTGCAATTGAAACTTTTTGTTTTTGGTTGATTGTAGAGAATAATGTATATCAGGGTGCTTCATTCTTTAACACTTCCAATTATTATGCCGGGCGGGTATTGGAAACAAGAAGTGGCGTGGTTGATTATTTCAGATTGGCAGATGCAAATTCCGTTCTGGCAGAAGAGAATGCAGCGTTAAAGAAAATGCTTTTGCAGGAGAAACAAAAATCCTCTTTTGCGTCTCATGACACCATTGATTTTTTGCGTCAGAATCAATACAGTTTTATCCCGGCTAAAGTCATTAATAATTCCTTCCGGTTTAATAATAATTACATCACCTTAAATAAAGGCCTCAAAGATGGTATAAGGCCCAAAATGGGTGTGATTACATCGAGCGGTGTTGTTGGCAGAGTTAAATCCTGTTCCGAGAATTTTTCCACCGTCGTCTCTTTGTTGTACACGGGCATGAAAATTTCTACTAAGGTAAAACATAAGAACATTGAATGTTCGGTTGAATGGGATGGGGTGGATCCGACAAAAGCCAATCTTTTGTATGTCGTAAGACATCATAAGGTTGCTGTTGGCGATACCATTGTTACTTCTGAAAACAATGCAATTTATCCTGAGGGCGTAATGGTGGGTACCATATCAGAAGTTAAATTAGATCAGGGGAGAAGCGATTATGACATCGACATAAACCTTTCGACGGATTTTACCCGCTTATCGTATGTTTATGTGGTTGAAAATGCCCTGAAGCACGAAAGGGATTCATTAGAACTATTCACGCAGCCAAAAGACGGCAAATAATGAAATCAGAAAACATTCTTAAATACATTTTTTACTTCTTATTTTTTGTTGGATTACAGGTGGTTTTTTTCCTTAATGTATCTTTATTTACCGTTGCCTTTTGTTTTGTTTATGTGGGTTTTGTACTCTCTCTTCCATTAGAGACTCCCAGGATCTTTCAACTTTTCATCGGCCTTGCTACCGGTCTGGTCATTGATATATTTTATAACACTTTGGGAATTCATGCGGCTGCAACTGTGTTCATAGCATATGTCAGACCTTATGTGTTCAATTTATTGACGCCACGTGGTGGCTATGATACGGGGATAGAGATTTCTGTATCGGCCCTAGGGATACAATGGTATTTGATGTATGCAGGTATTTTGGTTTTTGCGCATCATTTTCTATTGTTTTTTCTTGAGGCTTTCGGCTTTTCCAATTTTGGAACGACATTATTAAAAACCTTTGCCAGTAGCATATTTACTGTATTTGTAATAACGTTATTACAGTATATGTTTCAACGTCCTAAAAAGATTTGATGCTCAACAACAGAAAAACGGTCATTCAGGGCATATTTATTCTGGTAGGTGCTGCCTACATAGTTAAGCTTTTGTCTTTACAATTATTTGATGATAATTATAAGTTGAAAGCTCAGGATAACATCATGCGTCGTATTGTGGAGTATCCTTACCGGGGCCTGATTTATGACAGGACTGGAAAAGAATTGGTTTATAATATGCCAATATTTGATTTGATGGTTATTCCAAGGGAAGTTAAGGACTTAGATACAACGGCTTTTTGCCAGCTTTTTAACCTTACCAAAGAGGAGTTCGAAAAGAAAATGCTGGATGCAAAAACGCCTCCCAAAGGATCTTACTCTAAGCCTTCTCCTTTTATAAAACAACTTTCTGTTAAAGACCTCGCCAAAGTTCAAGACCTTCTTGTCGATTTTAAAGGTTTTTATCCTCAGTCAAGAACCATGCGATCTTATCCTCACAAAAGCCTGGCCAATGCACTTGGATATATAAGTGAAGTTGATAAAAATGATATTGAAGGACAGGAAGGAACATATTATTCTGCAGGAGATTATATTGGGAAGACTGGCCTTGAATCAAAATATGAAAAGTATCTGCGGGGAAAAAGAGGTGTTCGATATGTAATGGTTAATGTTCGCGGGGTGGAAAAAGGATCTTTTAAGAATGGGCTTTATGATACCATTTCAGTTCCAGGAGAAAATCTTGTGTCATCTATAGATCTGGAGCTTCAGAAATATGGAGAAATGCTTATGCGAAATAAGAAGGGAAGTGTGGTGGCTATTGAGCCTTCGACAGGAGAGATTCTGTCCTTTATATCAGCACCGTCTTATGATCCCAACGTTCTTACAGGAAGGCTATTTAAAGAAAATTATAGGTTGTTGGAGAAAGATACGCTTAAGCCGCTTTTTAACAGGCCGCTTATGGCAATGTATCCTCCCGGATCTATTTTTAAAATTCCTCAGGCACTAATTGGCCTTCAGTTAGGTGTTATAAAAGAACATACCAGTTTTGCCTGTAATAAAGCATTAGTAAAGTGCCATCCTCACCCATCTCCTCTGGATGTGAAAGGCTCTATCCAACATTCATGTAATCCATATTACTATCTGGTATTTAAAAACATAATCAATCAGGATCTTTCCCAGAATAAATTTAAAGATACCGAAATGGGGTATGATATATGGCGGGAATATGTCACACGGTTTGGTTTTGGAAATAGACTTGGAATAGATATTCCAAGCGAAAAGCCGGGAAACATTCCGTCCAATAAGTACTATGATAAAATTTATGGTGATCTCCGCTGGAAGTTTACGACCATTTACTCTTTGGGAATTGGGCAGGGCGAGATAGGGGTTGTGCCGATACAAATGGCAAATATGGTAGCTACAATTGCTAATAAAGGATATTATTATACCCCTCATTTTATCAAAGGTGTTGGAGAAGATATGAAACCCCTCCCTGAGTATGTTAAGAAAAATGAAACCGGTATAGATTCTAAATACTTTGATATTATAATAGATGGTATGGAAAACGTTGTGAGGGCCGGTACGGCAGTGCGTTCCCAGATAAAAGGGATTACTATGTGCGGTAAGACCGGAACGGCACAGAATCCTCATGGGGAAGACCACTCCGTATTTGTAGCTTTTGCACCAAAAGAGAACCCAAAGATCGCGATTGCTGTTTTTGTGGAGAATGCAGGTTTTGGAGGCACATGGGCTGCCCCTATAGCCAGTCTTATGATTGAGAAATACATTTCGGATACGATTACAAGGCCTCATTTGGAGAAGCATATAATAGATAAGAAGTTTTTTGAAGAACAAATATTGATAACAAATTGAGATCAGAAAGTCTTTCGCGTAATATAGATTGGTGGACCATAGGAATGTACATTATTTTTGTAACATTCGGCTGGTTTAACATCTTTGCTGCTGTATATGATCATGAGGCTCATATGAGCATCTTTGATTTTTCTATTAATTCCGGTAAGCAACTTATGTGGATTGGGATTGCTATTCTTTTAATCTTTGCTATCTTTATTATAGATTATAAGTTTTACAGCTCCTTCTCTTATGTCATTTATGGAGTGATTATTCTTTTGTTGATTGCGACTTATTTCCTTGCTCCGGACATTAAAGGCTCCAGGTCCTGGCTGGTACTGGGCCCTATAAGGTTACAGACGGCTGAGTTCGCTAAGTTTGGTACAGCAATAGCCATCTCAAATTACCTGGGACACATTAATGTGAAATTTTCCAAACTTAAGACACAAGCTATCATAGGGGCATTTATTTTTCTTCCTTCAATCATTATTTTATTGCAGAATGAAACCGGTACCGTTCTTGTTTTCTCTGCTTTCATACTTGTATTGTATAGGGAGGGCCTATCTCCGGTATTACTTGTTTCCGGCATTGCGGCCGTTGCTCTTTTTGTAATCACACTGATGGTAGACGAAAATGCCTATATTATATATAGCCTATTAGCTTTAACAGTGCTATTTATAATAAGTCAGTTACTTAAGTTGAAAAGGCGCAACCTACGGCGTTATGTTGTTCATAGGGTCTCATTGGCAATTGGCCTGGCTATTGTTTCTGTAGGGATAGTTTATGGTACCGAGTTTTTTGTAAACGATGTTTTACAGCCTCACCAGCAGGCTCGTATAAAAGCACTTATAGACCCTGAGTCAGATCCGAAAGGGTTTGGATGGAACATTATTCAGTCAAAAACCGCTATTGGTTCGGGTGGCCTTGCCGGGAAAGGTTTCCTGCAGGGTACTCAGACAAAATTTGACTTCGTGCCAGAGCAAAGCACCGACTTTATCTTCTGTACCATTGGTGAGGAGCATGGTTGGATTGGTAGTAGTTTTTTGATTATTCTATACGTGGTTTTTCTCGGAAGATTAGTGCATTTGGCTGAACGACAAAAGGATAAATTCTCTCGAATATACGGCTACTCTGTCGCAGCGATAATATTCTTTCACTTTATGGTTAATATAGGTATGACCATAGGTGTCTTTCCTATTATAGGTATTCCCTTGCCGTTCTTCAGCTATGGAGGTTCGTCCCTGCTGTCGTGTAATTTTCTACACTTTATATTATTAAATCATGATTCAAAAAAAAAAAAAGTTCTAAATCATTAAATTTAAAATCGAAGG
>JBKBXU010000345.1:4401-4619 GCA_046313675.1 Cytophagaceae bacterium | reverse complement strand
ATCTGTCCAAAAATACTGCTAAACTTATTCATAGGAAGCCTCCTTATAGGGTTGTTTTTTTGCCAAAACAATTTTACCCCATCGAGGCTTCCTTTTTATAATCTATTTTGGACAGATGTGACTTATAATCCCTCTTAAGTATCCTATAGACCTGCTTGGGCTTCATGTATGGCATCGATAGAAGCCTCTCTATGGTGCTCTGATACAAAGAGGTCTTC
>JBKBXU010000345.1:0-4391 GCA_046313675.1 Cytophagaceae bacterium | reverse complement strand
AATTTTACCCCATCGAG
The DNA here is from genome assembly GCA_046313675.1 of Cytophagaceae bacterium. Taxonomy (GTDB): domain Bacteria; phylum Bacteroidota; class Bacteroidia; order Cytophagales; family Cytophagaceae; genus JBKBXU01. The sequence continues at coordinate 4,374 of JBKBXU010000345.1, read as the reverse complement.
GCTTCCTTTTTATAATCTATTTTGGACAGATGTGATCTTTACTATTTAAAGATCAATAGGATATTAGGAGTTTTTGGTAGCATTCTATCTGTTCCTCTATTAGCCGGGATAAGTCATATGTTCTCTTTACATGATTGCGGGCAGCAACACTTAACATAGACCAAATCTCAGGATTATTAAAGAAAAACAGTATTTTTTCTGCCAGGGAAATAAAATCACCCTCATCTACTAAATAACCATTTTTACCATCTATAATCTGATCAGGCAACCCACTGTGTCTGGTAGTAATGACTGGTAAGCCTGTTGCCAATGCCTGAGATATAATTACATTCATCGTGTTATTCCATATCACCATTTCGGGCTGTCTTGGACGGCTGCACAAAAACATGCGCATCAAACAAATGCTTCACAATATCCTCTATTTTCATGTATCCTTTGTACTCAATGACATCCTGCAAATTCAATCTCTTGGTCAATGAGAACAATTCCTCTCTAAGTGGGCCATCTCCAATAATTGAGCAGGTGAAAGGTTTTTTGGTTTTTGATTTTACAATTGCCAATGCCCGTAAAAGATCGTCAAAGCCTTTTTTTTCCACAAATCTTCCTACGGATATGATCCTAATTGGATCACCATCGCGATAGCTCCTTTCCTTGAAAGGGTATGAGTCCACATCAATACCTACTGGCAAAACCTTAATTTTGCTTTCCTGAAAGCCTTGTTCGATGAGTCTTTTTTTCATATTGTAGGACATTACGAAGAAAAGTGAACATTTATCCTTTAACTTTTCATAATAATTTGTAGGATACCGATTAAACACGACACTTGCGTCATAACCGTAAAAGGTTGTAACCATTTTCTGTTTTAATTTTAAAATGTCATGAATAATAAGAAAGTTATTTGCGACAGTTCCGAAGTGGCAATGTACTAAATCAAATTTTTTATTCAGGAAAGGTTCAATCCAGAATAACAATTGAAGTGATAAAGCAGATCGACGGTATTTCTTGAGATTGAATATTTTTAAGAAAAGCAATGGGTTGACGTAAAAAATATGTATTGCTTTCTTGATTCCAAAAAAAAATCTTGAGACATAATTCCCTGGCATATTTAAGTAATGAGTCTTATGAATCATGTCATAGGTATAAAATTTATCGGAAATATTTTCTCTGTCGCCTTTTTGGAATGCGAATATTTCTACATCGATCCCTCGATCTAACAGACCAGATATTTGATTTATTATAAATGTCTCTGAAACTACAGGGAATTTACCGATGACAAAAGCAACTTTAATGTTTCTTTTTTCTGTTTTCATAAAATTGTTTTATAGATTTACAGACTTTTTTTACATCTTTCTCATTTAATTCTGGATATAGCGGAAGTGATAGAATTTCAGACATGACTTTTTTAGTAACTGGCAATTGTTCTCTGCTGTAACCAAGGAATTTGTAAGCCGACTGTTCAAAAATTGGCTTGGGATAGTGAATGGCAGTTTCTATACCACGATCCTTTAAATATTGCCTTAGCTCATTTCGCTCCCTGCATCGTATAACAAAGAGATGCCATACGCACATGTGCCTTTTGTCAGACTGTGGGGGCAATAATATCGGCAAGTCTTTGAGTTCACTCATATATATCTCTGCTAATATTGTTCTCTTTTCATTCCATGAGTGGAGATTTTCAAGGCCAAAATTTAATATGGCTGCTTGAATTTCATCTAACCTGCTATTCACGCCTTCCCTGACGTTGTTATACTTAAATATTTCGCCATAATTCCTCAGTTGTTTTGCAATTTCTGCTATTCTTTTACTATTTGTTACTACAGCTCCTGCATCACCAAAAGCACCTAAATTCTTAGTAGGATAGAAACTAAAGCAACCAATATCGCCTATCGTCCCGACACATTTCCTGTCGTATTTTGCTCCATGAGCCTGCGCAGCATCTTCGACGACTCTTAGTTTGTTTTTTTTTGCGATTCTCAGAATTTTGTCCATCTCCGCAGGATACCCATATAAGTGGACCGGCAAGATGGCTTTTGTTCTATCAGTAATCTTTTCTTCGATCAAATCGGGATTTATGTTAAAACTCTTTTCATCGATATCAACAAAAACAGGTATAGCTCCTGCCATTCTTATAGCACTTACCGTGGGTGTAGCAGTATTCGCAACTGTTATGATTTCATCCCCTTCCTTTATTCCTAATGCTTTAAGCGCTATAAAAATGGCATCGGTTCCAGAATTTACACCTATGACGAATTTTGCACCCAGGTATTCTGCAAAATTCTTCTCGAATTTCTCCAACTCTTTTCCCAAAATGAACCATCCGCTGTTAAGAACGTCCTTAATTGCTTTATTTATCTTATCTTTGTTGGCAGAATATTTTCTGCTTAAATCTATGAAACGAATTATGTTATTATTCATTGTCATTCATCCTAATATATTCCAGAAACTCCTCGTAGTTTCTTATATAATCGTTTTCGTCATAGTAATCGCTAGCAAGAACCAAAATAACACAATCCCTCGAGAATTTTGTCATAGTATGCCAAAGCTTTGGGCCAAGCCTGATTCCGTAGTAGGGACTATCAAGAGTGATGTTTTGTTTAGTAACGCCGTCATCCAGGTGTAAACGGAAAGAGCCGCTGACACAAAAGATATACTGTTCCAGTTTTTTGTGGGCATGTTTGCCTCGAATGGCTTTAGGATTTGACAAATTTGTAATATAATAGACCCTTTTTATATCGAAAGGGACACTTTTCATGGCTTCCCCTATTACCAAAGTACCATCTGGGAAATCGTCGACAAATTGAAGCTTAATTATTCCAGAATTTTTTACCTTTAATTTTTTGATCATGTCATTCGCCTAATTAAACCTGTTGCCCTCTTTTTAATTAAACGTAGTCCATTATATAGAGGGGTTCCTTCGAGAAGCTCGTAAACAGGAGACAGAAAATGATCCTTGGAAGGAAGATAATGATAATTGAACTTCTTGAAGACAGTTAGATAGGCAATAAACCGCTCAAAAGGAGATTTAACCGCTCTGGCTCTATTATAATTCAATTTTGAAAAGAACCTCATTCCCTCAGTCCGTATGATTACGTTTTCCTGAACCAATTCACACATTACATCTAACAACATAAGAGAATCTTCACACCAATCTCTTACTTTAGCTGTAAATGTCATTTCGCCACTGTGTCTTCTGAAACTTGCCTTGATATCTTGAATATCTATCCTGCCGCGCTTTGCGGCCAGTTGAAATTCTGCTAATACGTCCTGAAAAAGGTTATGTTTGGACCCGAAGCCACCTAATTCTTTCAAACTTTTGGTATTAAATAAGGTACTACATAGATAAGGCGATGTTTTATTCGCAAACCATCCGAGAAAGAATTCTTTGGTTGAAAGCCCTTCAACTAAGTTAGGTACTTCGGATATTATGTTACCCTCAGAATCGATTATGCGTGTACCAGTGCGTATTATGCCAGTCTCGCCACCATTCTGATTAAGTTTGTTTATACATGTTTCTATAAAGTCCTCATCAATTAAATCATCATCCTGAAGGAGTTGGAAATTATCCCCCCTTGCCTGTTCTAAACAAAAATTAAAGTTGTTGTTTGCTCCGATATTTTTGTCATGTCTGAAATATCTTATACGATTGTCTTTATAACTCTTAACGAGTTCTTCTGTGTTGTCTGTGGAACAGTTATCAGCCACTATTATCTCTATATTCGGATATGTTTGTTTTAAAGCGCTTTCAAGGGAAAATCTCAGAAATGTATTGGCCCTGTTATAGGTTGGAATTGCGATTGTAACTAAAGGGAAATATTTATTCATTTATCCTACCCAAGTTTTGGATGTTTCATCCCATCTCTTTATCACTCTTGCCGGCGAACCTACAGCGATAGATCGATCAGGATACTTTTGTTTACAACGCTATTTGCACCTATTATTGAGAACTCTCCTACAGTTACCCCGGGGAGAATAACAACATTTTGTCTAATCCAGCAGCCCTGCTTAATATGAATAGGTTCGATTCTGAACATCTTTTGATATTTAAACGGTTCATTTGCATTTTCATATCCATGAAGTCCATCAGTATAATCATCCTTTTTGCATAAATATTTGTGTGTCCCATTGCAAGTGTTCTCTTCCTTTATCTGGCTTTTTGTCATATCATCCATATAGATTGGATTACATCCTCTCATGAAACTCTTCCAGACCCATTTTCTATCGTCACCAATTCCCCATATGTGATCGGTATCGAGAATGATAACCTTTCCCTCACCTGCAACTGGTGGGTCAACCTTGTAAGGGTCATTGCCAGGCCAAGAGTTAACTGTTGGAGAGAACCAGTCGGCATGGCTGTTAAAAACTGTATCATTTCCA
>JBKBXU010000344.1:0-4663 GCA_046313675.1 Cytophagaceae bacterium | reverse complement strand
TGAAGAATATGAATCCCGTTCTTTAGCTCTACAACGAGAGCGTCAGATTAAATCTTGGAAGAGTAGAAAAAGAATTATTGCTTTAATTAATATTGCTTTAATTAATAAAGAATGTTAGCTCAGCTGGTTCAGAGCATCCCGACCTTTAAGGGTCGGGAGGGTCACTGGTTCGAATCCAGTACGTCCCACATAAGAAGCCACTTTTAGTGGCTTTTTTGTTATAAGTGGTTTGTAACCATTAATAAAAAAGGAAGCCCTAACTCTTTAAGGCTTCCTCAATAATCAAATAGCGTATTTTACTCTATAATCAACTTCTGGGTATTGCTTTTTCCATTACCTGTAACTGTAATAAAATAGATCCCTTTGCCGAAATTCTGCAATTGAATTTCTTTTATCATCAGCTCACTGGCAAAAAATTCTTTAGAGTGGTAAACCTGCCTTCCAAGGGCATCATTGATCATGATAATTGCTTCAGTTCCTGTAACTCCACTTGCCTCCAACACAAACTGTCCATTATTGGGATTAGGTCTGACAATCATTCTGTTCGATAATGCCGATCCTATATGTACTACATTGCTGTACATAACTGATCCGTCAAAATCCACCTGCTCCAACCTGTAATATATTACGTCTTCTTTATAAGAAGCATCACTAAAGGCGTATTTTAAAATGGAACTGGAGTTCCCCGCAGCTTTAACGATTCCTATACTCTGCCAGCTCTGACCATCGTAGGATCTTTGTACATTGTAATAATCACTATTTTTCTCTGAGGCTGTAGCCCAAGATAAATTGTTAGCTCCACCTTTATGCTCTCCCTGAAAATACAGGAATTCCACAGGCGTAGGGCAAGCAGTAGTGCCACTTGGAGCTGTTAAGCGGAAACGTCCACATGGATATCCTCCCTGGTATGTAAATGTCCAATTAAATGCATAGGCATTGTAATTAGCCTGTTGGATAACCTGAGCATTTGTAGTAGATCCTCTTATAACAACGACATCTTCTCCTACAACAGCATCTGAATAAGGATATGCTGCAGCACACGTAAATTCATGAAACACTCCGTTTGATATTCCTGAAACTTCCAGCCAGTATTTTGTTCCTGTTGGGGAACCAGTCAAAGGCAGGGTCACGTTCAGAGTAAACAATTGCCAGTTGGTAGAATTTCTTGGAATAGTAGCGTTGGTAGAAACTACGCCGGTCAACGCATTAACACCATCATTACTAGTAGAGTTTTTATTAGGATCATTACTGTAAATTTTAACATTTACTGTTTCAGGTGTTGCATTCACGCTATGTGTTCTGTAATATACCTGCAATGAAGTTATGGTCATATTTCTATAGACGACAAACTGTTGCTGATATTTATTACCTCCTGCACCCCCGGACGAACCTGCCGGGGCAGGGCATGGCGGAGCAATAGGCCCGACGGTAGATTGGAAAACTCTATTATCCTCAACCCAAACTTCATAATTACCTCCTGACAAGGTCAAACTTGATTGAGCTACACAAAAAGGATTTATCGTTCCGGAAGTATTCAACTTTGTGGCAGTTCCCTGCGTAGCAAACCAGTCAAAAGCATTATTATCTATTGCACCTGTAGAGTTTATATCAAAACATACATTAGCACCGCAGGTACCTGCTGAGCTTGTCCCTAAAGGAGGTGTACGGTCGGTAACTCGCACAACAGAAAAAGATTGAGGACAAGGGCCACAATTATCTGCCACGGAAGCTCTGCTATCGGTAATTCTGACGCGATAAAATTGTGGCGTAGTCACAGATAGAGAAGCACCTGTAGGATATGTTTGGTTAGTTGCACCAATTTGTGTCCATGGACCAGTTGCAGAAGGTCCTGAAAACCAAGTGTACCTATACGTATCACCATTAGCTCCCGCAAGCAGGGTAATGGATTCATTAAGACATTTTAATCGATCAGAACCAAGATTTGCCAAAGGGCATGGCAATAAGGATCCGCCACAAGTAGTAGGAATGGCAGGATTCAGTACTGCAAATGTTTGGTCGGTGGTATTACCATTAATTCCCAGCTCTCCTGTACTGTTTTCTCCCATATACTCCACCTGCACTATTAATGGCAAAACTCCATAAATCACCATCAGATATTGCTACAATTCCTGTTAAGGGAGTTGCTGCAGCCGTTAAAACATAAACCGGACACCCTCTGGAAGTACCAGTACCGTCTCCAAGTTGCCTACTTCCGTTGTTACCAAAGGTTACAACTCTTCCATCGGAAAGTAAAGCGATGGAATGCTGCTGTCCGGCAGTAATTTCAATAACATTTTCTAACCAGGGACCAATTTTCCATGTGTCTATACCCCCACAGGTTGCTGCGGGTGCCAAAACGCGTGTTGCATAAGGCACATTGTTACATCCGCACGTACCACCACCACGCTGGCCTCCACCCCAGTCACCACCCCAAGACCACAAATGGCCATTGGCATCTATTGCCATGCCATGAGTATCACCACCGGTAATTTTTACTATATTAGTAAGATCCCCTGTAAAAGTACCGGTTGCATAATCATACATTTTAACTCTTCTGGCATAGAACGGATCAACGTTAGGCCTCCCAAGAGCATTATTTGTGTTAATACCCCATGAATAAACCGTACCATCCGAAGCTAATGCGTAAGCTCCATAATCATTACCCTCTACCATTACTATATTGGTCAGAAAATCTGTTGCACCCGGGCCAGTTTTTACATAACTTGGCAAATAGGTATTGCCAATATTGTTATTTGTGCCCCTGCCTAATTCTCCATTTGAATTATCTCCCCAAGCCAATACTCTACCTGTTGTTCCTTCAACAACAAAAGAACTGCTTGTTGACGCATTTATATATGAAATATTAGTTAAAAATGCACCACCCTGTTCGCCTCCTGCGACCCGATGAAGCTGAGAAAAATGTCCATTACCATCTGTTCCTTTACTTCCACCTCCACCACATGTTCCTCTAAACCCGGCTCCAACGGCTCCATTACAGTTTTCTCCCCATGTATAAACTGAGCCATTACAGCCTAGAGCAATTCCTGTAGACCCCGAACCGGCATCAACTTTCCGCATGGTAACTCCTGTGGGAAGCCTTACCTCCAAAGGTACTGTCGACATGGCTACCGCATACTTCACATCCGTAGTAGGGTTTCTGCCAAGTTGCCCTGCAGAATTATTTCCCCAGGCAAAAATTCGCCCATCACTGCATAAAGAAACAGACCAATCATATCCCCCAGAAATCTGAAGGTTTTGGGCGTTTAGAGTATTACCGATGAATAAAATAACAAGGAGAATAAAGCTACCTGCTACTTTGGTGTTGAACCTAGACATTTTATTTTCAATTTATCAAGTGTGACTAATTACCCTTTATACTATATAAAGAAACAAGGTAACCAATATTTTTATGAAAATACGAAGAAATTCTTGTACAGTTTGTGAAAAATTAAAACTTTAATCACATTTTAATCTACTACTTTTCAGTAATTTAATTACCTAAAACAAGAATTTCGATAAATTGAATAATTTTATGGCATAAAATTATTTAAAAATTGGACTAATAGCAGTGAGGTGTTTTGGCCTACCTTTTGCTCTAAACCTATCTATGAAAGTTTACATTTTTTATATCAGCCTACTTTTGTTAACTGGAATTTTAGCGTCGTTCATTACTAAAAGAAAAGCAAAAGCAACAATATATATAACCCATACTTTCTCTTACTGCAAAGGTGTAGCCCCAACACATGAAGAAATGATGAACTGGAAAAAACCTATTGCTTATTCAGGCAAAAAACTTTATCTGAAAAAAGGAGAAATCAACGATCCTGACGGAAAAATTCTCAATATCTATACTACAGATGAAAATGGGCTTATTTCACTAAGTTTGCCGAAAGGGCTATATTATTTGGTTTGTGAGGAAAAGAAAGACCGCTCATTCTATAAGCGTTTGGTTACTAATTTCTCAAACAAATCATCTCATAGGGTTGATTTAGAATGCCTGGACAAATGGTTACAGACTCCTGACATAATAGTTGATTTACGAAAAGTAAAAGGGGTGGAGGTAAGCCATAATTTTCATGAGCCGTGCTCATGGAATAAAAACCCATGCACTCAGTATTTTGGGCCATTGCCACCATGACAATCTTACTTCCCTATAATTAATACTGGAAAATCATGTCCCCGGCTAAACGTATATGGATATTGAGGTTTACCTCCATATTTAAGATTTAATTCCGGAGTCCGATCATCGAGGTATGACTTAAGCTCGTACACCGTTACCTTTCCATCCTTCGGAGATCCATCTGCTTCTCCCTTTAAGCCTTGAAGAATCAGGTATGTAAAGAGTCCATGATTTAGTTCGGCAACCTCTTTTGCAGCCTGCTCCCCGCCTGCCGAGGCCAGAATGTGTATACCGGCACTACGCGAAAGCTGAGCTATGGCTTTTTCTTCGACCGACCCGCGGGTAGCAAGAACTTCCGCAGACCCTCCGGAATAACAAGCATCCATAATAATGATTTGCTTTAATGCTTGAATTCCTTTAAGCTTTTCCTGCAATACATCTGCATGAATTGCCTCTTTTGCTAATTTTTGTCCATCATGTAGCCTCGAACAATCTGAAGGAATAAAATAAAAATTGTCATCATGCATACTTCCATGCCCTGCA
>JBKBXU010000343.1:0-4682 GCA_046313675.1 Cytophagaceae bacterium | reverse complement strand
GGTTTTGACCATTGAGAAGAAAAAAACGCTGCATCCCCAAAAGATCCAACATACTTGCCTTTATATTTTGACCCTAACGCATGACATGAATCTTCAATTACAAAAAGGTTGTGCTTGTTAGCTATATGTAGGATTTTATCCATATCAGCAGGAATACCAAAGGTGTGTTGGGCAATTATTGCTTTTGTTTTTTCTGTTATATTTTCTTCTATTAGTTGTGGATCAATATTAAATGTTTCGGAATTTATATCGACATAAACAGGTTTGGCACCGAGATAAATAATTGCATTTGGGACAACTATACAGGTAAAGCCAGGGAGAATAACCTCATCTCCCTGACTAATGCGCATTGCTTTTAAAATAGCATAAAGGGCAACGCGGCCTTTAAAAAAGTAGAATTTATTGAGCACAAGCCCTCCGTAACTCTTCTTGGTATAATAATGCTTGTAATTTATGTGCTATACTGGAATTAGTTAGGAGGGATAAAACCCTCCTTAAGGGAAAAAGAGTTTTAATAGCAAAATTTAATAGTGGATTATAGATAACATTTAAATGACAAAATTGTTTTCTGAATCCCAACTTAACCAGAAATTCCTGAAAATTTGTATCGTGTGCAATAGAACGGGTTCCGTTACTTAAACACATGTTCCTTTCTTCTACATAATGTTTAATCATAGTTGTAATAAGTGCATAAGAGGTGCGATAACGCAAATATTCGGGCGATAATTTTGTAACATTGGTGGAAACATGGCAATCCTCTATTATGCATTGACAGTAACCTGCCAAATGATCATTTACAAAGACACCCCAGTACTCGAAAGGACCTTCTATTGTGGATATTATACTTTTTATGAATTGATCTCTACTCATTGGACTTGCATGCTTGTAACGAGCATAAGCAGATACATAGCATTCGTAGCCATATTTGGCAAGCCATTCAGCATCTATTTGTCTAACATAAGAATTGCGATTACCGCGATTGATGTTTCTTCTTATCTTAGCCGAATAGCTACTGGGATCATACTGATCACAAATTATATAATACCATTCCGTTTCGTGACTACAAGGGTCGCTTGCATATCTTATGAACCATGCTCCTGATGTCTTCAAAAGGGTTTTTGCTTCCTCATTCGTAAGCTTTATAAAACACGGCATAGCCGGTGCCGGTACTAATGCACCCTGATAAAACCGCCAATAAAGTCCACCCCTCAAAAAGTGGAACTCCTTGCTTCTTCAGCCATTCAACATATTTGCTATTCATTGAATTATTTCTAAAAAGCGTTTTGCCAGAAATTTATAATCGTGATGAGCCAATACATACTCTTTACCTCTTAATCCTATTTCCTTTCTTTTATCTGGTGTCATGTTCATTAATTGTATGATAGCATTTGCAATTGCAACTGGATCTTCTGGTGGAACCGAAATGCCGCATCCACTTTGAGCTACTATATCATTTTCTGTATCAACGGCGTGAATTATCGGTTTTGCTGCCATCATATAATCCAAAAGCTTGTTGGGGCTTATTCCAAACTTATATAATGATTTTTTCTGCCATCCTATATAAAGTGCATCCATGAGATTTAATAAAGCTGGGATAGCTGCCTTTGCAACAGCGGGCAAGAAGAAAACATTTTTTAATCCCAATTCTAATGCCTTGTTCTGCAAGGCATCTTTTTCGGGTCCCTTCCCTACAAGGACAATCGCAATTGGTTTCGCCCTTAACATATCTGCTGCGTCAATTAGATAGTGAAGAACATTTGATATGCCATGTGAACCGGCATAACCAACAATAAAATTGCCTTGCTGTTTCAATTGGTTTAACAGTTCTACATGAGCTTTAGGTAAGGCATTGCGTGTTGATTTTTTCCATTCAGCGACATCTAAGCCATTAGGCAAATAAAAAAACTTTTCCGGGGCCATTCCATGTTCTTTCATATATATGTCAGCCTTCGGCAACAAAGAAATGATACGATCAGAAATGCGGTATGCAAAATTCTCAGTAAGCTGCATAAACAGAACAAAAGGATGCCATTTTGAAATATCGCCAAGTTCTGTCAATGTTAAAGGCCAGAGATCACGGACCTCAAAGACGAGCTTTGCATTATTTGTTCTAGCAATTCTTTGTGCGCCATATATAATGAATGGGTGTGGCGATGATGCAATTACAATATCAGGTTTGTTGTCACTAATTAGAGCATCATTTAAAACAAATAGCCTGATACTGAAATAAGCCATGTTAATCACGCGACCAATGCCATTACCATAATATTCGGGCGTCTTCACCCAGATATATCGTATTCCGTCAATGTTTTCTTCGGTTATATCTCCATTTATGACAGGTTGCTGGCTCCTGACATGGGACATGGAAGCAGCGACAATGGTAACTTTATGTCCTGCCTTTATCCACTCCCTGGATAGATAATAAGGCCGGTATTCCATGCCGTGATATTTTGAACCAGCGTAATGATTAATGAGTAAAATATTCACTTGCTTCCTAATAGCTGTAATAATATCTTTACTATTAACTCTGCCGAATGACCGTTACCGTAGGGGTTACCATCATCTCCGTGACTGTCAAGAGTTGAGCGGATTACTTGAGCCACCCTCATTGAATCGTCAGGCACTGCTAACCTATTCCATCCAAGCTCTACTAACTCTACCCATTCAGTTTCATCTCTAAGAGTAACACAGGGTACACGGTAGAAAAAGGCCTCTTTTTGAATGCCGCCCGAATCGGTAGCAATGAGCCTGGCATTTTTCTCAAGCATTACCATATCCATATAACCAAGCGGTTCAATGAGTCTTAAACCGCTATCAGCATTATCAAGCATCTGCAACTTCCCAAGCACTTTACGTGTACGAGGATGTAAAGGTAGAATAATTGGCATGTCTCTACTTACCTTTATAAGACCTTCAAAAATTACTCTTAGTCTTTTATCATTATCTGTATTTTCTGCGCGGTGAATTGTTGCAAGTATATAGCTTTTTGGCTTCAAGTCCAATTGGTCAAGTATCCGGCTTTTTTGCTCTGCTATTGCCGCATAATATAGAGCTATATCATACATTACATCACCAACAAAATGTATTTTATTATTTGCGATGCCTTCGTTAAGTAAGTTTTTTACAGCAACAAGAGTTGGTGCAAAAAGAATATCAGCGGCATGATCGGTTAATACCCTGTTGATCTCTTCTGGCATTTTACGATTAAAGGAACGCAAGCCTGCTTCAACATGGGCTAAAGGTATATGCAGTTTCACAGCCGCTAATGCCCCGGCTAAAGTGGAATTGGTGTCTCCATAGACCATAACGCAATCGGGTTTTTCTTTGAAGAGAACATCTTCGATTGCCTCTAACATCCTGCCAGTCTGAGTTCCATGAGTATCTGAGCCAATTCCAAGATGATATTTTGGCTTAGGGATTTCTAATTCCTTAAAAAAAATCGAGCTCATATTATTGTCATAATGTTGACCTGTATGAACAATAATTTCCTTACTATTTTGCAAATCTTTCAATAGCTTAGACACTACAGAAGCCTTAATAAATTGTGGGCGGGCTCCGAGAACTGTGATTATTTTCATGTTTTTTATTTTATTTTTAAAGTGAGTTTGAGTTTAGATGCCAATATAATTTATGAGTTTGGCAAGAGACACGAATCTTCCTATATATTCATCTCTAATATGCTCAATATGTGCATTCTTTTTGATAATTCCAGCATCCTTAAGTGTCTCAAAGGATTCATAAGTAACTACAAATCAAACCCAGTAAACATAATAATCCTTATTCTCCCATTCTGACGATACAAGCGATTTGCGCAATAAGACAGGGCAGTCTTTCATGAATAATGAGCATCCCATATTACAACTCCTATTGTTGTTTTGAATTTAGTTCTAACTCATTTATAGCTTCCCGATAACTAATGAAATTAAACTTATTTAGCTTTAAATATTCTACAAGCCATAAATACCAATTTTTCCATGTTTGAAAACCATCGTTAAAATATCTATCGTGAAACAATATCGTTAGGTACTTTATTTTCCTATTGTAAACTGTGTCTATTATAATTTTTGTAGAATCTTTTATTTTTTGCAGACTCTGATTTTGCCATCTTGCATTTTTACAGATAATATATCCATCCATAATGTGTAGAGGAAACTCCCATAAATTTCCAATCTTGAATGGATTGGAGATACTAAAAATTGAACTGTCAAATAAATATCCAGTGTTGCTTAGAAATTTGAGAGTATTGTCATTATTTCTCAAATAATGCATTCTTATTCCAAATTTCTTAAGTGCTGTTAAATTTACAAAAATTTCATGCTCTTTTTTAATATCAGAAAAAACGTCGTATGAGATTCCATGAACTCCCACATCAAAACCTTCTTGCAATATCTTTTTTGCCCATGAACTCGCATCTCTTAGAGAATAATTCAAGCCCATACCGTTTGATACTGCGATAAAAAAGGTTGATGGAATGTTATTTTCCTTATTAAATTTCATCAATTCTTCAATGTTATTCCATTTATTTTTAACTAAACTCTTAAGCCTGCCCCATAATTCTAACTTAGATATGTTTCCAGTAATATATTCAATAAAACTGCGTATGATAAATTTTGGAATGATTAAATCTTTTTTGTGTTCCCATACGGTAATATGATCAACATCATGTGAAATTATGACTTTCA
>JBKBXU010000342.1:0-4701 GCA_046313675.1 Cytophagaceae bacterium | reverse complement strand
CTTGCGGCCACTAACCGGGGCGAGATTCTAGACCAGGCAATTCTACGCCCGGGTCGTTTCGACAGACATATATATCTGGACCTTCCAAATTGTAAAGAACGTAAAGCGATTTTTGAACTTCATATTAAGAACATAACCCTTGATCAGGCTATTAACGCTGGAATACTGGCATCGCAGACACCCGGATTTTCGGGGGCTGATATAAAAAATGTATGCAACGAAGCCGCCTTATTGGCAGCAAGGAGAAAGAAAAAGGCCGTCGGACAGACGGAGTTTTCTGACGCCTTGGACAGAATCATTGGAGGACTAGAAAACCGCAACAGGGTAGTTTCTCCTAAGGAGCGAAAAACCGTAGCCTACCATGAGGCAGGTCATGCATTAGCAACCGTTCACCTGAAAGGAATAAAAGGTGTGGTAAAAGTGACCATTATTCCTCGCGGCAAATCCTTAGGAGCAACATGGAACCGTCCTGAAGAACTGCAATTACTTACACTTTCAAGGTTAAAATCAGAATTAAAGATTCTTCTGGCAGGAAGAGCTGCTGAAGAAATCATGTTTGAAGAAGTTACTTCCGGTGCACTTGATGACCTGGAAAGAGTGAGTAAGCAAGCCTATGGTATGATCGCTTATTATGGACTGGGTGAAAAGCTTACAAATATTTCTTACTACGACTCTTCCGGACAGCAAAGTGCCTTTCAGAAGCCGTATAGTGAGCAAACAGCAAGGATCATTGATGAAGAGGTACAAAAGCTCGTCAATGAATGCTACCAGGATGTGAAAGACCTTTTTATTAAACATAAAGATCAACTCAAGAAAATTGGAGAATTGCTATTAGAAAAAGAAGTGATTTTTAGGAATGACCTGGCGGAAATTGTCAAATAATCCTTAAGAGTTTATACTTTTTTCGAGATCAATCCAATAATAATTAGCGCTGGTTCGATCTTCCACATCAATCTCAAGAAAGTGAGCAAACTCTTTTAAATCCTTCAACAAATCTTTTTTGTTGTTTCGGGTTATTAACTTAAGTTTCCTATGAGGAACAAAGATTAATGAACCTGTAAATTCAGACCAATATACAGTCCTGGAACTAAATCTGGTATTTATTACCCGGGAATAGTTGTTTCTTGTAACAATCATCCTATCAACAGAATCAAATTTCCAAGACTTCTTTTGTAGTTGTAACCCTAAAATGAAAAAATAATCCTTATAAGCTTTCTCTTTCAAATTGATTTCTTTTACATAGAAGGTCGTTAAAAAAACAACTCCAAGTAAGGATAGTAGAAATCCAAATATTAATGAATCTTCGAAAGCCAGATATATACCAAAGCCAAAAAATAAGGGACTCCCATACCTAAAAAACGGGGGAAAATAAGGTATTTTAATACGTTTGAACATACATCTCTACATGTTTTAAATAAAAAATGCACAATAAATATACTAAAATTTAGCTCAATATGTCCGCCCTTTGGTATAACTATTTAAAATGTTTCCTGTTTCCTTATAAAGAACAAGGTTAAATAGTCATGGTAGAGAAGTTGAATTTTGAAAATGAAGAAATACTTGCTTTCAAGGTTGATGGCAAAGTAAAATTGGACGAAGAGAAGGAAGTAATAAACTATCTAAAATCAAATCTGGAAAAACCCTCCAATTTTAAAGGGTATGTAGAAATACATAATTTCCAGGGCATAGAACTACAGGCACTTTGGGAACGCTTGAAATTTACCGTCAGTAATTTTTCCGAATTAAGCAAAAAAATGGAAAAAATTGCTCTTGTAACAGAAAAAGAGTGGTTGCAGAAAATGGCAGAAGGTATTTATAAATTAATTCCAGGCATTCAGTTACAAACGTTTGCTCTGGAGGAAGCTGATCAGGCAAAAAATTGGCTGAATCAGTAATAGGGTTACTTGTTTGTTAGGTTACTGGGATATTGATTAATAGGAATAACTTAATATCCCAGTAACTAATTTACTCAATATCCCATTAACTCAATATTTTTAATCTCCTACTCAAAAATTCAAACCGGCTCTTCAACAGAGCTCTTATTTAATTTTTTATTGGATGAAAACACCTTGGCCAGCAATGCAGAGATTACCTCCACACCATATGGAAAAGCAAATATTACAAATGGCAAAACCGACATTTTAAACCTGGCATAACCCCCGGAACCACATACAAAGACAATATAAGCCACCAGAAGATATATGAAATACTTACTAACAGGTTCCATAGTTCTTGAAAAAATACCTGCAAGAAAAGCAACAAGAGTAACAACATTAAAAAGAAAAACAAAGCCTACAAGAACAATCACAAAGAGATTAACTTTAGAAACATAATATATCAACCCGTTGAATCCATCTTTTTCCAATTCGTAAAGCAAACTTATATCTTCCGACTGTAAAGGAGGAAAAAACGTCATCAAATCAATCCTCCCCGGAGCAAGCATAAAGTTGAACATCCCTTTGATGTGAGTATAGATGTAAAAAATTGGGTTTTCTTTTATTATATCAACCGAAGTTGCTATTAAAAATTCAGAACGCTCCGGAAAGGAACTAATCGCAGCGGCTTTTTCTTTTACCTCCTCCCTATGACGTTTTTCGTATTCCCTGTCATATTTTAGCGATAAAACATTCCCGGCATTCAACTCCAGGATGTTTTGCATTTTTATAGATGAGAAATGAAAATATCCGGTAACAGTATCATTCCGAAGACTCCAGCACAAAACAGTGACCGGCAAAATAAGACTATATATAAGCGTCAAATAACTTCTTTGGTACTTGAAATACAAATACAGACAGAATAGCAAATTTGGTATCCAGAAGAACATCATAACAGGCTTTGTCATAACAGCTGTGGCTAAAGACAGGTTATAAAAGAAAAGCCATTTATGGCTGGTTGTTTTAATAAATTTTAAAAGGAAAATAAAGGCAAGAAAAATCCAAAACAGCAACAATAGATCCGCCAGAACAGAATTTACCAGAATTAGATATGGAGGAAACAACAACAGGCTAATCAGAATTATCGTCCCGGGATTTTTAAAGCTGCTTTTAGTTTTTAAAACGAAATAAAGTTTCAAGCATATCCAAATACTGAGCAGGTTTTGAATAAATAAAACAAAGAAATCACTATTAACAATCGACTTAAAAAGCAATATAAACAAACCATACAAGGGAGGACGTAGTGTATAAAATTCTTCCATACGAACCTCATCCCAATTCCAATTATACGATGTAAAGTGATTTTTGATATTAACTGCAGTATAAAGGTATTCAGGAGAGTCCAGCGTATAAATTTGTCCAAAATATAATCCAAGGGAAAAATAGATTCCATGGATAAGAACAATTAGCAGGCTAAAGCTATTTCTATTCATAAAAGACATTTGTCTTGCAATCTACTAGTAATTTAACTTAAAAAGCATAAAAACTTGAATCTGCTGTCTCCTGAGTTTATCGGATCTATAGCCGGGCTGTTAACAACCACTTCCTTCCTTCCACAGGCATGGAAAACCTATAAAACAAAAGATACCCGCTCCATTTCATTAACCATGTTTATCGTTTTTGTATTAGGTGTTTCCATGTGGATATTTTATGGTATTTTAATAGGTCAATATCCAGTAGTTATTCCTAACATAATAACGTTATTCCTAGCTACCTACATACTGATTATGAAAATTAAAAACGGATAAATGATTACAGAAAAGAAAACAACTTATTTTCTATTCCGTACTTAGGTTAAAAAAAATGAACCATGAATTCTATTTTTAAACTGACACTCATCCTTGCTCTTTTTATGACATCGGAGGTGGTCCTGGCACAAGGCCCTGGTCCTAAAAAAGATAAAGGAGCCAAAAATCAGGCAAAAGCTCAAAAAAAAGCGACAAAAGGAAACGGGCCTCCTCCCTGGGCACCTGCTCATGGTTACAGAGCTAAAACCAGACACATCTATTTTCAGGATTACGACACATACTATGATCTTCAAAGAGGTGTATATATCTCTCTTGGAAATGGTCGATGGGAAGTCAGCGCTCGTGTTCCTTCGCCACTCAAAGGGGTTAATTTAAAACTTGCCAATCAAATTGAGCTTGACCTTGACCTGGATGACCCGCAACGGTATTACAATGACCATAAAGTGAAGTATCCTAAAAAAAAGAAATAGACATTCGGAGATAATCCCAAATTTTACAAGGTTTATGCGATGGAATCCTATTGCATATTCCTTGTTAAAATAAACTTTGCTGTGCAGAAAACACCGGAACGGGTGTAGGACGTACTTTGGTAATATGCTTGCTTTCAGAAAAATAAATAACACTTTCCTCATTTCCTGCACGCAGATAACTTTCTATGATTTTCTGCACATCCTGATTATCGTATTGCCCGTTTATGTAGATTTTCATATCCTGAAAACTATTCAATGCATTTTCAGTGGGCACAAAACCATAACCCAGGTATTTTCCAGCCTCTACCATAATTATAGAATACTCATCCTCACTCCTGCCCTGACCTTTGATAATGAACGTTTTTCTACTATCGGTAAATGATTCAATAGCCTCGGCTACCCTTATATTATAGCTTTTCCGGCTTTCATCTTTTATACATGCTCCTTTACATACACCTGCGTCAAGATCCATGCAGGCTTCCATGGTTTTCTGTAGCCCACACAGTTTGGCACAAAGGTTATGCTCTTCTACTTTCCTGCTAAGAAAAT
>JBKBXU010000341.1:0-4791 GCA_046313675.1 Cytophagaceae bacterium | reverse complement strand
GTATGCTTCAGGAAGCTGTAGATTCATTATTTGATAATTCAAGAAAAGTTAACGCAGTTCGTGCTGAAGGTAACAGAGCATTGAAATCTTTGAGTGATATGCTTAAAGGCAAGCAAGGTCGTTTCCGTCAGAACTTATTAGGTAAGAGGGTGGATTATTCAGGCCGTTCTGTAATTGTAGTTGGACCGGAATTGAAACTGCACGAATGCGGTTTGCCGAAAGATATGGCTGCTGAATTATTTAAGCCATTTATTATTCGTAAACTTATTGAAAGAGGAATTGTAAAGACTGTAAAATCTGCTAAGAAAATTGTAGATAGAAAAGATCCGGTGGTGATGGATATCCTGGAAAACGTTTTGAAAGGACATCCTGTACTATTAAACCGTGCTCCGACACTACACAGATTAGGTATTCAGGCTTTCCAACCTAAACTTATAGAAGGTAAAGCTATCCAGCTTCATCCATTGGTTTGTACTGCATTTAATGCGGATTTTGACGGTGACCAGATGGCGGTACACGTACCTCTTGGACATGAAGCAATTCTTGAAGCTTCCACGTTAATGTTGGCTTCTCATAATATACTGAACCCTGCAAATGGTGCACCGATTACGGTTCCATCTCAAGATATGGTATTGGGATTATATTATATTACTAAAGGTAGAAAGAGTACTGAAAACGAAATTATTCCTGGAGAAGGAAGAACGTTCTACAGCCCTGAAGAAGTTGTAATTGCTATTAACGAAAAGCAACTTTCTCAGCATGCCTATATTAAAGTAAGGTCCAAGATTAAGAATAGCAAAGGTGAGCTTGAAACGCAAATCATTGAAACAGTAGCTGGCCGGGTTATCTTTAATCAGTTTATCCCTGAAGAAGTTGGTTATATCAATGAATTATTAACCAAGAAGAAACTTCAGACTATTATTGCCCTTGTTTATAAAACATCAGGAATGGCTCGTACAGCTAAATTCCTTGATGATATAAAGCATCTTGGATTTCAGGCGGCCTATAAAGGAGGTTTGTCTATCGGTTTGTCTGATGTTATTGTTCCGGATGCAAAAGATGTGTTAGTTGCTCAGGCTAAAGAGGATGTTGAAGCGGTATGGAGCAATTATCTAATGGGTCTTATCACGGATAATGAGAGATACAACCAGGTTATTGATATTTGGACAAGGATCAACTCTATGATTACGGAAACCTTGATGCAGAGACTTGAAAATGACGATCAGGGATTCAACTCAATCTATATGATGATGCACTCTGGTGCAAGAGGATCAAGAGAGCAGATTCGTCAGTTAGGTGGTATGAGGGGGCTTATGGCTAAGCCACAGAAAAACCTTCAGGGATCTATTGGGGAAATTATTGAAAACCCTATTCTTTCCAACTTTAAAGAAGGTCTTGACGTTATCGAGTACTTTATCTCTACACACGGTGCCAGAAAAGGTCTTGCGGATACAGCGTTAAAAACTGCAGATGCAGGTTACCTGACAAGAAGACTTGTTGATGTTGCACAGGATGTAGTTATTAATGAAGCCGATTGTGGTACATTAAGAGGACTTACTGTAACAGCGCTTAAAGATAATGAAGACATAGTTGAACCGCTATCTGAAAGAATTTTAGGTAGAGTAAGTGTTCATGATATTTTCGATCCGATTACAAATGAATTGATCCTGGAATCAGGTGAGGAAATTAAAGAAGATGCCGCTTTCAGAATTGATGAAACGGCTATAGAGTCTGTTGAAATCAGATCTGTATTGACTTGCGAAAGCAAACGAGGTGTGTGCGCCAAGTGTTATGGGCGTAACCTTGCTACAGGTAAAATGGTACAAATTGGTGAGTCTGTTGGTGTAATAGCCGCTCAGTCCATTGGTGAGCCAGGAACTCAGCTTACGCTTAGAACATTCCACGTAGGTGGTACAGCTTCTAATATTGCTGTTGATGCAAATATTAAAGCTAAGTTTGACGGTGTTGTTTATTATGATGATTTGCGTTCAGTTAAAACAACCAATAAAGATGGTGACAAAATCACCGTTGTTATGGGACGTTCAGGTGAATTGAAAATTGTCGAAGAAGGCACTAATAAAATTCTTAATACCCACCATGTTCCTTACGGTTCATTCCTTCTTGTTTCTGATGGTCAGAAAATCAAAAAAGGAGATGAGCTATGTAATTGGGATCCTTATAACGCAGTTATTCTTTCAGAGTTTGATGGAAAGATCGGATGGGATGCTATTATTGAAGGTGTTACCTTCAGAGAGGAATCCGATGAACAGACAGGACACAGAGAGAAAGTTATTGTTGATTCAAAAGACAAAACTAAAAACCCTGCAATTGTTGTACATCCTAAATCAGGGGAATCTAAGACATATAATATTCCTGTTGGCGCTCACCTTGCTGTTGAAGAAGGTGAAGATGTTAAAGCCGGAAAAGTACTTGTGAAAATTCCACGTGCCATTGGTAAAACCCGTGATATTACCGGAGGTCTTCCTAGAGTAACGGAATTATTTGAAGCAAGAAACCCATCTAACCCTGCTGTAGTAAGTGAGATTGATGGTGTTGTAACTTATGGTGGAATTAAAAGAGGTAACAGAGAAATTTATATTGAGTCGAAAGATGGCGTGAAGAAGAAATATATGGTTCCTCTTTCCAAACACATACTTGTTCAGGATAACGATTTTATCAGAGCAGGTGATCCTCTTTCTGATGGAGCTATTACACCTTCGGATATCCTTGCGATCAAAGGCCCTACTGCAGTACAGGAATATCTTGTAAATGAAATTCAGGAAGTATATCGTCTGCAGGGTGTAAAAATCAACGATAAGCACATTGAGGCAATTGTTCGTCAGATGATGCAGAAAGTTGAGATCATTGAGGCAGGTGATACTAATTTCCTTCAGGGACAGGTGGTTGATAAAATCGGCTTCCGTGATGAGAATGATAAGATCATGGACATGAAAGTTGTAGAAGAGGCAGGAGATTCTGAAAACCTTAAACCTGGAATGATTGTTAGCGCAAGAAGACTTCGCGATGAGAACTCCAGTCTGAAGAGAAGAGATCTTAAGATTGTTCAGGTACGTGATGCACAGCCGGCTGTTTCCAAGCCTACTTTACAAGGTATCACACAGGCGTCTTTGGGAACAGAAAGCTTTATTTCTGCGGCCTCTTTCCAGGAAACTACAAAGGTATTGAGCGAAGCATCAATAAGAGGAAAAGTAGATTATCTGCAAGGTCTGAAAGAAAATGTTATCGTTGGACACTTAATTCCTGCAGGAACAGGACAGAGAGATTTCAATAACATTATCGTTGGATCGAAAGATGAATACGAAGCGCTTGTCGCATCTAAGGAAGCTAAGAAAAAAGAAGAGCTTTTAGAAAAACAATAAGTTATGGAAGGAGATAATAAGAAAAAAAATCAGGAAGTTCCTAATCAGATCAATATTGAACTGACAGAGGATATTGCTGAAGGGGTATATTCAAATCTGGCCATGATAGCTCATTCAAATAGTGAGTTTGTCATAGACTTCATTAGGCTTATGCCTGGAGTTCCGAAGGCAAAGGTGAAATCCCGTATCATTATTACTCCTGAGCATGCCAAGCGATTGCTTGCAGCTCTTGCCGATAACATCAATAAATATGAGGAAACATTTGGGGACATCAAGCAAAATGATCAAGTCCCCAAATTTCCCATAAATTTTGGTGGTACTATGGGAGAAGCATAAGAAATATTTAATAAAAAAATACGCTACAGGCTTGCAGAAATTGAGAATTTCCGTACCTTTGCAGTTCTAAAAAATTTAAAGCCAAAATAAGTTAAGATAAATGCCTACTATACAACAATTAGTAAGAAAAGGTAGAAAGAAACTGACTTCAAAATCTAAGTCACCTGCCTTGGATGCTTGTCCGCAGAGAAGAGGTGTTTGTACCAGGGTATATACCACTACTCCTAAAAAACCAAATTCTGCAATGAGAAAAGTTGCAAGGGTTAGGTTGACCAACGGTAAAGAGGTTAACGCATACATTCCTGGTGAAGGACACAACCTACAGGAACACTCTATAGTGTTAATCAGAGGAGGTAGAGTAAAAGATCTTCCAGGTGTACGTTATCACATAGTGAGAGGTGCTCTTGATACAGCAGGAGTTTCTGGAAGACTTCAAAGAAGATCTAAATACGGAGCTAAAAGGCCTAAAGCAGGTGCTGCACCTGCCGCAAAAGGTAAAAAATAATTTTTGTTACTGATATGAGAAAGTCAAAACCTAAAAAAAGATACCTATTACCAGATCCTAAGTTTAGCGATACTACGGTTACTAAGTTCGTTAATTCTTTGATGTATGATGGGAAAAAAAGTATTGCATTGAGTATTTTCTATGATGCTTGTGAACTTGTTGAAACAAGAACAAAAGAAAGCGGCTTAGAAACATGGAAAAAAGCTTTAAGCAATGTAATGCCTTACGTTGAGGTTAAAAGCAGAAGAGTCGGTGGAGCTACGTTTCAGGTTCCTACGGAAGTTCGTCCTGAGAGGAAAGAAGCTTTGGGTATGAAGTGGATGATAAAGTACGCAAGACTTAGAAACGAAAAGACCATGACAGAAAGACTTGCCGGTGAAATCATCGCTGCGTCTAAAGGAGAGGGAGCTGCAGTTAAGAAAAAGGATGACACCCACAGAATGGCAGAAGCTAACAAAGCATTCTCTCATTTCAGATTCTAAAAATCACAAAATAATATTATGGCGTCACGCGATTTAAAATATACAAGAAATATTGGTATTGCTGCTCACATTGATGCTGGTAAAACAA
>JBKBXU010000340.1:0-4813 GCA_046313675.1 Cytophagaceae bacterium | reverse complement strand
GCTATAAGTTCTGCGAAAAACTCGTAGCAAAAAACGGATGTGATAATTATGAAGTGATCGTATTTGGTGAAGAACCCAGGCCAGCGTATGACAGGGTACACCTTTCCGAATACTTTTCAGGAAAAACAGCCGATCAATTGCTAATGGCTCCAGCCGACTGGTATAAGGAAAACAATATTACATTAAAAACCAGTGAAAAAATCATAGGCCTCGATAGAAAAAATAAGATAGTTGAAACTTCCAAAGGAGAAAAACTAACATACGACAAGCTCATTCTTTCTACCGGGTCGTCATGTTTTATTCCCCCAATAAATGGCATAGAAAAACCTGAAGTCATACCTTACAGAACTATAGAAGATCTCGAAGACATTGAGGCTTGCGCAAAAAATGCTAAAGCAGGTGCCGTAATCGGAGGTGGATTATTAGGATTGGAAGCAGCAAAAGCCTTACTCGACCTTGGATTAAAGGTTTATGTGGTAGAGTTTGCCCCTCGCCTAATGCCGAGGCAGTTGGATGAACAGGGCGCATTATTGCTAAAAGAAAAAATTGAAAGCCTGGGCATTGAGGTTTTACTAAGTAAATCCACAGAAATAATAGAAGGCGACAACAAAGTAACCGGAATGAAATTCACCGATGGGACATCCATCGAAGTGGATATGATTGTGGTATCGGCCGGAATAAAACCACGCGACGAACTGGCAAGGCTTGCGGAACTGGAAGTTGGAGTTCGGGGCGGAATAGTAGTAAATGACCAGTTAGAGACCTCCGATCCTGATGTATTCTCCATAGGTGAATCCGCCCTGCATAAAGGAATGATATACGGCCTTATTGCCCCCGGATATGAAATGGCTGAGGTAGTTGCTTCCAATTTACTTGGAGGGAGCAAATCATTTACCGGCTTTGACATGTCGACTAAACTAAAATTAATTGGTGTAGATGTAGCGAGCTTTGGGGATGCTTTTGCGGAAAATGGAGGCAAAAAAATCATATATGAGAATAAGAATAAAGGAATTTACAAGAGAGTTAACATCTCAGACGATGGAAAATTCCTTACTGGTGTAATTTTAGTTGGAGAAGCAAACGACTACAACATGTTGCTTTCAACAGTAAACTCCAAACTCCCTATTCCTGAAGATCCGGAAGATCTTATATTGCCAAAAAGAAAGGGAAGTGATGATTCTTCAGCAGGATTAATGGCACTTCCAGGAAATGCATTAATCTGTTCTTGCGAAAATGTATCCAAAGATGACATCTGCAATGCTGTAACCTATAACAACCTGACCAATGCGGCTGATATAAAGAAATGCACAAAGGCCGGTACCGGCTGTGGAGGATGTATGCCAATGGTCAATGACCTTATGAACGCTACGCTACAGGCTTCTGGAGTAGAGGTTAAAAAAGAACTCTGCGAACACTTCGCCTATTCCAGACAAGAGCTTTTTGACATCATCAGAACTACAAATCTGGAATCCTATGAAGAGATTCTGGAAAAATATGGCAAGGGCGATGGGTGTGAGGTATGTAAACCTGCCATAGCCTCTATGCTTGCAAGTATCTGGAATGATATGATTCTCAAACAGGCAAGTATACAGGACACCAATGACAAGTACCTGGCTAACATCCAAAAAGGTGGCACCTATTCTATAGTACCACGTATAGCAGGCGGCGAAATCTCTCCTGAAAAGCTTATAGTTATCGGCTTTATAGCAAAGAAATACGACCTGTACTGCAAAATCACAGGGGGACAAAGGATTGACTTATTTGGTGCTCAGCTGCATGAGCTACCACTAATATGGGAAGAACTTATCGAAGCAGGGTTTGAAAGTGGTCATGCCTATGGGAAATCGCTACGGACGGTTAAAAGTTGTGTGGGATCTACCTGGTGCCGCTTTGGAGTACAAGACTCTGTGACTTTTGCCATAGAAGTAGAAGACAGGTACAAGGGCTTAAGATCTCCTCATAAACTAAAAAGCGCCGTATCGGGATGTGTCAGGGAATGTGCCGAAGCACAATCAAAAGACTTTGGAATTATAGCCACTGAGAAAGGATGGAATCTATACGTATGTGGAAATGGAGGTGCCAAACCTCAACATGCCAAACTATTGGCTTCCGACATAGATAAAGAGACCTGCATAAAATACATCGATCGCTTCCTGATGTTTTACATACGTACCGCAGAACCACTTACAAGAACCGCAACCTGGTTAAACAAACTTGAAGGTGGAATAGAATACCTTAAGGATGTCATAGTAAACGATTGCCTCGGTATTGCAGAAGAGCTCGAAAACGATATGAAACGACATGTCAATACATACAAATGCGAATGGAAAGATGCCGTTGAAGACCCCAATAAAAGAAAACAGTTTAGTCACTTTTTGAACTCTGAAGAACCGGATCCAAGCATTCAGTTCGTGCCTATGAGGGATCAAAAAATGCCGGCAGACTGGAATAAAATATTGTAAACCATTAACCAACCATTTACCTATGTTAACCATTACTAAAAAAGAAACCTGGATAGCCACTTCCAAGACTTCAGAATTTCCTCAGAATGGTGGGGCTTGCATCAAATATAAAGATCATCAGATTGCCATATTTAATTTTACACGAAGAAATGAGTGGTATGCTACAGATAATCTTTGTCCACATAAACACCAGATGATCCTTTCTCGCGGAATGGTCGGCGACACATGCGGAGAACCCAAGGTGACTTGTCCTTTTCATAAAAAGAACTTTTCTCTTAAAACCGGAGCAAATTTAAATGGTGAAGATTATTGCATAAAAACCTACCCGGTAAAAGTGGAAGAAGGAATGGTATATATCGATGTTTCTTCACTTGAGCCCGGCGAATAATGCCAGTCCTGCTCATCCGAATTCTTTCCGGCCGGATGAGCATTCTATCTGTGGTAAATTGAAAGAGGCTTGGCTGCTAACCAAGCCTCTTTCAATTCTCAGAATTAAAGTTTAACTAAAACTCCCACAGGTTATGCTCATATTCCAGAAGTTCCATAGCCGCCCATTGGGAAGCCATGATGCCCTTATGCTGATCTTTATAAATATCAGCCAGGTAAGCATCTTTTGCATTTCCGACCTTAATTATATAAGAACTAAACAAGCGTAGCTCAAAAGCTTCAGCAAGGTTCTTATGCTGAGCCTCATTCTGGGTATTATACCATATGGCATTCGAATTTGAAAAAACCTTTTCAACTAATTCCTGGTAATCAAAAGAAGCAAGCGGTAATTGTATGCCTTTTAGATTCGAAGGATGATCAGCCGGAATATAAATAGTTACTGCAAGAACCTTATACTTCATCGTTGACTTATTTTTATCAAAAAATACCTCTTCTTTTAATTCTAGTTGATACAGATCTCGAGCCGAATACTGAACCGAAGGCATTATATAATCTCTCCAATCCTCGCCGTAAGCCAGGTATGCATCAACGGTATCCGTAGGATTATTAGGATTAAAACTCGTTCCGGAATTAGGAATTTTAAGGCTATTACTAAATACAGACATAGGTTGAACCTCGCATAAGGAATCGGAGGTATATGGTTTGACTTCACCGTTTAAAACAGCATCTAAAATCCATTTGGTAATTTCTTTGTTTTTGGAAAAAATCCCTTCATTCTGCTTTTCCCTTAGATCAATAGCACGAACAATTGTTTTTTTAAACATGACATCATTTCCTTGCTGCGCCTTTAAGGTAAATACAGAGAAAATAAGAACAGAGAAAATTAATAATTTTCCATTCGGGGCAAACGTTCTTTTGTAAGTTTTCATAAGCATAAAAGTTTTAGTTTCTTCTGTAATGTGTGACATTTGAAAAAGATACAGGATAGGAGTAAAATATTTTACCTTTTGCTATTGAAGTCATTTTTTGCTTAACTTGTCATAAAAGATTAGCAATTGTCCCGGGAACAAAGTGAAATATCTGAGGAAATTATTTCCGAACTAAAGATCATAGCGAAAGCTAAATCTGATCCAAAGCACTTTGCCCCATTGTACGAGCGGTATTATGAAGCTATTTTTTTATTTATACATAAAAGAACCCAAAACACAGACATTTCTGCTGACCTGACCTCACAAGTCTTTTATAAAGCGCTTAAGAATATATCACAATTTAAATTCATGGGTCATCCATTTTCTTCATGGTTGTACAGAATAGCTATTAATGAATTGAATGAAGCTTTTAGAAAACAAAAAATTCAACGAACCGTGAGCTTGGAAGTTCATGGCAAAGAAAACTTATCCATAGACCTTGGTTTTGACTTACTGGAAGAAAATGAAAATTTCCTGATACTAAAAAAGTGCATACACGCATTAAAAGATGAGGAGATACAAATTCTGGAACTTAGGTATTTTGAAGAAAAATCCTTTAAGGAAATAGGCTATGTTCTTGATATAACAGAAAACAATGCGAAGGTGAAAACATATAGAATCATAGATAAGCTCAAAGGCTTTTTCAAGAATATAAACAAAATTATATGAGCGGATACCGGATCATAGATAATTATAAAGCTCCATCTAAGGAAGAGATAAGTCAAAATAAGAATTTTGATGCATTCTTACTTAACTTTAAAAAACAAGAACTTAGGGCCAGGAGAATTAAATATACATTAGTCTCTATAGTAATAGTTTTAATAGCAGCTCTTATTCTATTTATAATATCAGGAACAAATGAAGAAATTCCTGATAAGCCTTTCTTAGAAAATATATTTCCTGTAGAAACAGAAAAAATGAACCAAAATGAGCTACTCCCTTCTAACGGACACAATATCGAGGACATTCAAAAGGAGGTTATCCCGGTTTCAGAAA
>JBKBXU010000339.1:0-4818 GCA_046313675.1 Cytophagaceae bacterium | reverse complement strand
AGTGCTTTTTCGATGATGTAATAGTGAAGAATGGTTAAGTCCAGATCTTTAATGGATTCCGGAAAATTCCAGGTTATGTCTTTTTCTTTTCCTGATTTTAATCGGACTTCATATATGCCTGAAGGGAGTAGCAGGCCAAAGGTTTTTCTTCTTTGGGTGGAAATTATATCTTGAATATCCTCCAGTGTACTTGTTTTTATTTCAAAATGCTTTTCCATCTCTGTTAAAACATCTTTTTCGTTAAAGTCTTCCATGTCCGCTATGCCCCGATGAATAGGATAAATTAGGGAATTTTCTGAGGCTGCATTGGTAAGCAGCATGGTTTGGTATTGATAAGGACGTGCATTTCCCCCTTCTTTTAAAGCTTTTTTATACAAGGATGAGAGTGCAGCAAAACGGTGGTGCCCATCGGCAAGTAAAATATTCTTATTCTTTAAAAAGTTGCTTATTCGGCCAATATCTTCTTTGTTGCTGCATAGGAAAAATTGTATTTCTTCTTCCTGATTTTTAATAATGTAAGCAGGGTTTTTACTATAACTATCCAAAAGCTGTTCTATGAAATGCTCAGGGTCTTCGTATATTCCCATGGTAGGGCTCGTGTCCACTTTCAAGTTCAAAAGGGTATCACATTTTTCTTTAACGTAATCATCAATTACATTTTCATGGGGAAGGATGGAGCTTTTGTTTTCACGGTTCTCTGAAATGTCCACTTTACAGAAAAAGCCTTTTCGAACTACCTGTTTTTTGTGTATGGGGTCAAAAAAAAGTGTGGTAACAAATGTATAGGTGCTCCAGGGAGTCCTTGAAAATTACCTGCTCCTCTTTCCATTGCCCCCATATTTTTTTTAATTTACTTAGGTTGTCTTTATCCGGATAGCTTAGGTATGCACTATTAATTTTTTGGCCATTTTTTGGTGGACTTAATTCATCCTGGGGCAGAATAAAGTCTTTTATATCACCTGCTTTCGGGTTAAATCTCCATGCTTTGAAGCTGCTAATCTTGACCATTGTATTGTAAAATAACTAAAAAAAATGTTGTAACATGAATAAGCCCGGTAAAATTTCCATTGCCTCATTATTAGGTTTATTTCGTAATACCTTCAATGCGATATTTATAGAAGATGCTTCGATAATCCAGTAAACATATAATTTGTATCCTGATTATGATAGCGCCTATGTATCCGTTTTTTTTTGATAAAATTTAAACTTGTGAAAACGAATTTAGTTAAAAGTAACCTTATATTTTTCCTTCCTCTCAACATTTCTTTGCTTATAAAGCTCAGGTCAAATAGAAGTCACAAAATCATTAATTACTAAATTAGGAGGGCCTGGGGGGCTATGTTACGCAAATGCGCTGAATTATTGTTCAATCGCATAATCAAGTTTAAACTACTTAATTTCAAAATGGGAAGAAGACCGGAATAAGCAGGGTGGCTAGTATCCAAAAAATAAAATTAAGCGGCGTTCCGACTCTTATAAAATCCTTGAATTTAAAATGTCCCGCCCCGTAGATCATTGTATTAGTCTGATATCCTACAGGGGTCATAAAGCTTGCTGAGGCGGCAAATGTAATAGCCATAATAAAGGGGCGAGGATCAACGTCCATAGCAATGGCAGCAGTTATGGCGATGGGTGCCAGTAATACCGCACTGGCATTGTTGGACATAGACTCGGTCATCAAAGAGGTGAGTAGATAAAGCACGGAAACAATGGCTATTGGTCCGAATTGTCCCATATAATCAATTAAAAAACCTGAAAGTAGTCGTGCCGCACCGGTCTTTTCCAATGCCACACCCAGGCTCAATGCACCGGCCAAAAGAAAGATAACTTTCCAGTCTATCGCTTCATATGCTTCCGTCATACTTATGCAGCGGGTTAGAACAAGTAGTACAAAACCAATAAGAGCTGCAACCATAATAGGAAGTATATCCATAGACGCAGATACTACAATACCGATTAAAATTGCAAGTACGAGAACTATTTTACTTTTTCTGAATTCCGGCAACCCTAACTGCGATACAATCAGAAAGGGGCTGCTTCGGTTATAGTCTAATTGTTTTATTTTTTTCAGGTTGTCTCTTTTAACTTCCAGAAGGAGTGTGTCTCCTGCTTTTAAAGGGGTGTCCGCTAATCGTTCTCTCATTAATTCTCCCCGGTGCCGGATGGCCAATGCAGTAGCTCCGTATTTATATTTAAATCCGATTTGCTTAAGCGTTTTGCCCTCAAATTCTGAATTCGGTGCAATAATGGCTTCTGCCAAGGTCAAATCATGGCTTTTCAGGTCACTGTCTGTCCATTTAAGGTCGGATTTTAATGCAAAGCCTTCTTTGCTCTTAAGTTCGTTGATTTTTTCAACTTTACAGCGTACCCTTAAAATATCGTTTTCTTCCAGTATCATGTTACCGGAAGGCATGAAAAATTTATTATTATTTCTGTGGATATCAATAATATCCATGTCAAGTTTATTTTGTAAAGGAGTGTCTGAAATTCTCATTCCAATGGATGGTGAATCTGGCAGGATGACAATTTCTGTTAGGTATTCTCCCAGGCCGAATTTCTCTGTCAGCTCCTTATCATCACCTCTTTTAGGAATAAGGGGAACACCTATAAAGGTCATGTACAACAAGCCGATTATAAAGAATATCAAACCCAGTCCCGTCATTTCAAACATGCCGATGGGGGGGTAGCCATATTGAACGGCAATACTACTTACAAGTATATTGGTAGAGGTTCCTATCAAGGTACAAACTCCTCCAAAAATAGAGGCATAGGACAACGGCATAAGTATTTTTGAAGGGCTGAAATTTGAGTTGTGCGCTACACTTATGACAATAGGAATAAATATTGCTACCACCGGAGTGTTGTTTATAAATGCAGAAATAAAGCCTACGGCAATCATCATGGTTAGTATACCCAGTAAAAAGTTGATTTTGAAAATGCTAGCCAGGTAAACACCAAGTTTGTTGACCGCACCCGTTTTAAACAGAGCTGAGCTTAAGACAAACATGACAGCTACGGTAATTGTGGCAGTATTGCTAAATCCCGATACCCCTTCTTCGGGAGTGATTACTCCTGAAAGAATAAGAGCCGACATAATGATCATCGCAACGATATCTACAGAAAGGATTTCTGTGGCAAAAAGGACTATAGCGCCCACAAGCACAACCAACACTACAATGACATCATAGGTCATAAAAAAAATCAAAAAAAATTATACAATTGGTTACTCAAGGTAAATAACCGGATTGATCCTTTAAAGTTATGTGTTTTGTGGGATTAGTCCCTTTCCTATACTTGTTCTATAAAAAAACAGGGAAATCGGTAGTGTGATTTTTTACCTCATAGTGCCAATGCAAGGGGCAAATTATCATAATTCTTTTTAGAATCCCCTGGATGACCTTCCTAAAACGAATACTTATATTTCCTTTGATTTTGACTTAGGATATCAAAAAACAAGTAAAACATAGGCCCCCGGGAAAGATCCACCTGCCTGTTGTTACCTCGGGTATTATATTGGTGGAGGTAACCCAGTTCAATCCTGGTCCAATCCCAAAACCGGTAGCCCAAGCCGATGAAATTTCTGTTCTGTGAGAAATAATTGGTGCCGTAATCTTTTCCAAATTCTACATGAATCTCATGGTAGTTTGAAATGTAAAGCGTATTGTTCTTATAAAAGTAATCTGTATTTAATGGGGTTCGTAACCTGATCCGGTAACGAAACCTAAAATTATGCCTTATGCCGTCCGGGCTGTCTATACCCCTCCATCTGGACTCAAAACGTAGACGGTGGGTAAAGTTAAACCGGCCATAATATGCGTAATTATTGATCTGTAAGGTAGTCCGCACTTCGCGTTCAAAAGTTCTGTCCAAGTCGTTGTCAGTCGAAAATCTTGGTGCGGAGTTAAACATACCTATAGGGTTAAAGCTAACACGGGTTAGTTTGGTAAACTGATAGGCAATCCAAGGCCTGACGCTGTAACGTAAAGGTTGAGACCAAATGTCGCCTTCAGCTAATTCGCTTTGTCTTCTATATACCACATCAAGCTCCCAGGCCCACTTCGTACTATCGTTAAAAAAGTCGGCTACATACCATTTGGTGTACATAATCCGATTATCCAAAGTTTCTACATCCTGAGCTTTTAGTTGTGCAGGAAGAAAAAATATCGTTATCAGACTGACAACAACATAAAAATATTTTATCATAACTCTAAAATTCTTTCTATTCTTACAGGGACCCTTTCTCTTCGCAATGCTTTATTCAATTGCTGAACCTTTTCTGATTCCTGGTTTTTTACCAGATAGCGGACACGTTCATTAAGTCTGTTGATCTTTTTAAGCTCTCCGGAGAGCTGTTCACAAGTCTTGGCATTTAACAATTGATTGGCATAGTACGTAAGTAATATGTTTGATGCATTCTGAACACCTTCAAGAATTTTAGTCTCTAATTTACGGAAATCAAAAGGATTGTCTCTGTAAATAGTAAATAAGCTATCGTTCCAGTATTTCTTCAAACCACCTATTTTATCAAGGTTTGCTTTATGTTCATTGTGGAAGGCATAATAGCAAATGATGTTATTCCCTAAGGAAATCATTTCCTGTTGCGGCAAGGAATTGTTGATGTATTTGGTTTTTAAATCCTTAACAATTCTCTCGTCAACACTAAACAAAACCTTATAAGAAAACGGCACGTTGGCAGGGTTTTCATTGGCATATCGAGCCTTTTCTGAATACTTCTCTGAAAGAACAACTTCGTACCTGGTAATGATTCTGTCAAGACTGTCAATTCTGTCCTGATTATCATAGATATAGAGGGACTTT
>JBKBXU010000338.1:0-4831 GCA_046313675.1 Cytophagaceae bacterium | reverse complement strand
TACAGCTTATAAGCAGCCGAGCTTTAAGGTAAAAGTAGGAGATTGCTTTGACCGTCTGGAAGCGAATTATCTGCTTTTAGAGCTTAAAAAGGATTTCCCTAATGCCATCGTTGTACCTGACCAGGTGAATATTAATTAATTTTTTATAATGAATGATCTTTCTCGTAAAATTAAGGAACTTGCTTCAGATAATCTAAATAAAACCATTCAGGACAGAAGACATCTTCACGCAAATCCTGAACTTTCATTCGAGGAACATAATACCTGCCAATACATATCGCAGAAACTATCAGAAGAAGGAATAGAGCATCAGGCAGGTGTGGCAGGAACCGGTGTTGTAGCTTATATTAGAGGGAAAAATCCTGAAAAAAAGCAAATTGCCTTGCGCGCCGACATCGATGCACTACCTATTTTTGAAGCAAATACGGTTGATTATAAATCAAAAAACGAAGGAGTAATGCATGCCTGTGGCCATGATGTCCACACCTCTTCATTACTGGGCGTATCCAGAATCCTTAATGCTGTTAAAGAAGAATTTGAGGGAACGGTAAAACTCATATTCCAACCTGGGGAGGAAAAGCTCCCCGGTGGTGCTTCTTTATTAATTAAAGAAGGCGTATTAAAAAATCCTGTTCCGTCGGGAATAATAGGGCAACACGTTCTTCCTTCTCTTCAGGCAGGGAAAGTGGGCTTCCGTTCCGGAATGTATATGGCCAGTGCCGATGAAATTTATGTTACCGTCAAAGGTAAAGGAGGGCATGCTGCCATGCCTGAGAAAAACATTGACCCAATCCTTATAGCATCTCACATTATTGTTGCCCTACAGCAAATCATCAGCCGAAACTGCGACCCTAAAATACCTTCTGTACTTTCGTTTGGCAAAATTATAGCCAATGGAGCAACCAACGTCATTCCTAATGAAGTTAAAATTGAAGGAACCTTCCGTACCATGGATGAAAAATGGAGGGCCGAGGCACATCAAAAAATGAAAAAAATGGCCGAAGCCATAGCAGATGGAATGGGTGGAGAATGCGACTTTAACATTATGAAAGGTTATCCTTTTCTGAAAAACGAACCTGAGCTTACCAACCGCCTGAAAAACGCTGCTGTTGAGTATTTAGGCAAAGAAAATGTAGTCGATCTTGACATATGGATGGCCGCAGAAGATTTTGCATTTTACTCTCAACACATTGACGCCTGCTTCTACAGGCTTGGTGTTCGCAATGAAGAAAAAGGAATTACTTCCAGTGTGCACACCCCTACTTTTAATATAGAAGAAAGCTCACTCGAAATAGGCGCCGGACTTATGGCCTGGCTGGCAGTGAAGGAGTTAATGGCTTAGATAGATTAAAGAAAAATAAAAAAGGAAAACGCAAACCGTTTTCCTTTTTTATTTTTCTTCTATTACAAATCAATACTTTACAAACTTCTTATTATACACTTCCTCTCCATTACTGATTGTACAGTTATAAATACCCGGCTTCAATGAATTTATATCCAATGAAACAAATGTTTCAGGAGAGCTGTGACTCATGGTTTCCTGAACCACCGCATCTCCTTTGGCGTCAACAATCCGGATGTTTAATACAGAAGATTTATACCCTTTGAAAGTAATATTTAACCTGTCAGGAGCAGGGTTTGGATATAGACTTATTAAATCCGAATTAGCCATACGGGTATTAGTTTGTACATAACTAAAGATGTCAGAGCTGGCAGAACAACCGGCTTCATTAGTAACAGTAACAATATAATTTCCTGTCTCAGGGCGCTCAATCTGATAAGTGGTAGAAACTTCCTCATCCTCATTAAATATCCATACAAAACTATTGAAATCCTGAGAAGTAGTTAAGCTCATATCCGCCTCCTGAACAATAACAGGTTTTTCCATTCTGTACGGATTAGGAAGCGTAAATTCTCCCAAAAACTCACCACAAAAATTTGTAACTGAAACCTGAATCATACCTGATTGGGCATCGTCTGCATGACTTATGTTAATGATATTTTCCTGAGACGAACCTACCCAACCTTCCGGTAATGTCCAGTCAAAGAAAGAAAATTTAACAGGATCAATAAATATTTCAGCTTCTTGGTTCAAACAAATCACTTCGGGTCCACTGATTACGGTTTCAGGAACATCCACAATTGTGATTAGATTTATCACATTGCTATAATATTCCGGATTTGATCTTTTCACCCGCAGTTTATAAGAATTAGCCGAAACTACCTGAGCCGGTATAGAAAATGTTACTCCAACACTTTGCGAAGAATTGACCTCTTTCACAATAGTTCCCGGGAAAGTGCCGTCTTCATCCGAAAGCTCAATCTGAAAGATATTAGGACTCCTATAGCCTGAGGTAATAGATAGATACACATCCTGGTTTTTACATAGTGTGTCTCTTCGAATGGATATTTTTGGAGGAATCCCATAGTATACGTATCCAATCCCATTCAATGTAACATCTACCCCTATCTGATCTTCAATACCGTTATAAAACTGTGCGTTTATAAAATCCCCTCCGGCATGCAGCCTCGACTGATAATCTACCAGACAATTAATCCTACCTGTTAAAATGGCCACAACGTAAAACTCTCCTGATAAATGCCTATTTCCCTGAAATATAAACGGCTCATGATCAATAAACTCACATAAATATCCATTAGAAACGCCAATGAGCATGTCTGCTTCTCTTGGGAAAAATTGATTAATGAAACTACCGGACAATCGGTGATCGTATACCAATCCCTTCAAATTATCAAAATATTCAGGACTCCAGCGAGCAAGCCCAAAATCATCCATGGATCCGCCCAAATAAATATATCCGTCATTCGAAACCATAGAATAAACAGGGGCATCTAAGTCATTAGGTATACCTTCCCAACCATCTTCTCCCCATTTGGCAAAATAGTTTATTTCAGTTTCTTCATCAGATGTAATGGTAAACGCACCACCTGCGTAAAGCTCATTATTATGGACAGCTAACACATTTATAGAATTATTTAATCCATCAAGAAGTACGGTTGTTTCTTCATTTATTTTAAGCAAACCATTAAAATCACCGGCACAGTATAAGTTATCTTCAAAAATCACCATGGTTTTCACCTTTCCATCTAAAACAGGACCTGGGATCCATGTATTATCATCCCAATAAGTTACCATGTATTCTTCTGTGGCGGAAAAGTTTAGTTTAACTGCAGCATAAATTTTATTATCGTATATAATAGCTCCTGCGACCGGGCCAGGCATGGTAAATTCGGGTAAGGACCATTCCTCTCCATCCCATATTGCACAATGGGGTGCTTCTAAATCTCCTGCTCTGGCAAAATCACCAAAAACGTATAGAAGGTCATTATAAACAATCGTGGCATTCACCTCACCATCTACACCTTTATCGCAGGGCGCCCATGGATAATTGGGTGGATAACCCGGTTGTATCCAGGCTAGTTCATCCAAGCTTAAGCCCGATGATTCTGACCAGATACCAAAAGCAGGAAACTGCACATTGATTTCTCTGATAAAAGCATTATTGTTTTCAGTCTGGATTTGCTGAGCAAAGGCTAGATTACCTGATTGCACAACCAAGTATCCTACGGCGCAGATTCTGTCCTCATCGTTCATAAAAAACGGCTGACGATAGGACAAAGTGAAATTTCTCGGAAATCTTCCTTCTTTCCAATACCGGTTAAGGTGATCCAGGTTTTTTAGACGCTCACCGCGATGCTGATCTGACAAGTGAGCAACAGGCGCTTCTCTCAGTTTCTTTTCAACAAACATCAAATGAAATCGAATAAGGTCATCATCATTTTGAAAGCTTATTCTTTGCTTTAAAATAGGATCATCAAAGGTTTTTGAATGCCATTCTGCGTTGACACCACAAAGTTGTTCATATAAGCTTGATTGAGCAGAAGCAAAAAATGAGCTAAGTAAAAAAAGGAATAGTAAACGTATCTTCATAAAAGTTAAAAATTATTTTTCCTTATATCCTTCGAAAGCTAAAAAAGTAAGCTATAAAAAAAAATGAAGATTAATCGTTAATGATAAATGGTTAATGACGCTCCTTGGCACACACTACACTTAATATTAGCAAAATATTTTTTTAAATTTTACCACATAAACAGTTAAAGGTGAATGGTTAATAATAAGTTGTTAGTGTAATGCGAGAGAATGTTGTTAAGATTAAGAGTTTTGCATTTGCAGTCAGGATTGTGAAACTCTATCAGTTCCTTTGTGAGCAGAAAAAAGAGTTTGTGCTTTTAAAACAATTGCTTAGAAGCGGTACTTCGGTGGGAGCAATGATTCGAGAGGCAGAACACGCAGAATCCAGAAACGATTTCAAACACAAAATGGGTATAGCCCAAAAGGAAATCAACGAGACTATTTATTGGCTCGAACTGCTAAAAGAAACCGATTATATAACCGAGGAACTATTCGAGAGCATCTACAATGACGCCGTTGAAATTATCAAACTAACCACAGCTATCTTGAAATCAGCAAAAAACAAGGGTTAATGATTAATGGTTAATGGTTAATGGTTAATGCATCATTAACTATTAACAATCAACCATTAACAATTATCTACAGCTTTTCAAAAATTCGCTTAAATGATACTTCTCTTCGAAGTTTTTGCTTCAATTCACTGATGCTTACCCTCTCCTGCTCCGTAGTATCTCTATACCTGATCGTCACCGTATCATCTTCAAGGCTTTGATGATCAACGGCTATACAGAAAGGCGTTCCAATAAGATCCTGACGGGTATATCTCTTTCCAATAGAATCCCTTTCTTCATAGATGATGTTCATATCAAATTTCAGGTCATCATAAATTTTGCGGGC
>JBKBXU010000337.1:0-4845 GCA_046313675.1 Cytophagaceae bacterium | reverse complement strand
CCTGCCTCAGGAAATATGTACACACCTCTTTTTGAAAGCCAGGCTTCTTTGTTCGGAGTAGGTTCACCAGAAGCACGTACAGTAAAATTGTCATCATCCTGTGCCATGGTCAATACCGGAGCACAGAAGATCATTAATATTAACAAAAATTTCTTTTTCATCAGAATTGAAAATTGGAAGTTAAAAATTATTTTTAGAAGTTAACCTGAATGATTACTCATTCACAACTTCATTGTACTCAAGGTCAACATACACTTTACGACCTTTGTGAACTGTTACTGTAGGAGAATCGTTAGTAACATATTCATATTTACCTTTTCTGAAATCTTCAGGATCAAGATCAACATCTACAGCTTGAACGTTAGCATCAACAGTAAATGTGAAGTTACCGCTAGCATCAATTGTAGTTTCATAATATTTAGTTACATAGTTATTTCCTGAAGGATTTAAAACTAATTCTCTTGTATCCTGCGTTGCAAATACTTTTGCACCAGCCATGTTAGCTAAAGCAGCTGCTTTTGCTTCTTTAACTCTAGCTTCTTGAGCATCCGCATCAAGCTCGTTAAAGTTTTCAGGAAGTCTTTCCAGATCATAACCATTGATCTTTACTTTTCCAATAATTGTAGCTGATCCAAGGGTAGTTTCTGCTTCTTCTTCTTTCTTACATCCTGTAAAAACAACAATTACAGAGAAAATAATAGATAGAAACAATGTTGAATTTAATCTTTTCATTTTTGTAATAAAATTTAGGTTTAACAAATAAATAAGTGTAATTAGGTTTAAAATTCAATCGCAAAGTTAGCACTTTTTTTTAAGTTGCAATATTTTTAGATTACATTTTAACAAATTGTTAATTTTTTATTAAGTAATCGCACAAAGGAGCTCATTTACAAGGAAATTTATTTCATAGCAAAAATTCAGAAGCATGTGACTTTTTGTTGAAAACACACTAAATATTGAGGGTTCGGCAGTAATAATTCATCAAAATATTGAAAAAAGACAAAACCTTTATTGCATTTTTTGGTTATGGAGCTGCTTTTTCGGTTAAGGGTTAAGGAGTAAGTCATAAGTAGTAAGTCATAAGTAGTAAGTCATAAGTAGTAAGTCATAAGTAGTAAGTCATAAGGCATAAGGCATAAGTAGTAAGTCATAAGGCATAAGGCATAAGGCGTAAGTCATAAGTAGTAAGGGGTAAGGAATAAGTAATTAGGCGTTGATAATTAATTTACTATAATCCATACTTTAACTATAATCCCGACTTAGACTGTCATCCCGACGCAGGAGGGATCTGCCCGAAGTGAATTTTGAATGCTGAATTTTGAATTATATTTTCCGTATGAATAAGGCATAAGGCGTAAGTCATAAGGCATAAGTAGTAAGTCATAAGGCATAAGGCATAAGGCGTAAGTCATAAGTCATAGGAGATCCCGGCTCTCCGCAAGCCCGAAAAGTAGTAAGTAGTAAGGGGTAAGTAGTAAGTGACTGTCATCCCGACGCAGGAGGGATCTGCCCGAAGTGAATTTTGAATGCTGAATTTTGAATTAATTTTTCCGCATGAATAAGGCATAAGAAAGCTAGGAAAGTATGTTATTAAGTTGCTGTGTATTAGATTGTAGGTTGTATGCTGATAATCAGTAATTAAGAATTCAAAATTCAAAATTAAGAATTAAGAATTGATTTCCGGATCTATCCGTCATTGCGAAGAGAACGACGACCCTGTCAGCCGTGGCTGAGCAATCTGCTGACTCTTTCCGATCCTCGCTCCATTTTTCCGCTCTCTTTTCTCGCTCTCCACACTCCGCTCTTCTCTACGCTCCAATTTTCACTTCCAATCCCCAATATCCTATTATCCTGTTTAATAAAAACCAATTACCAATAAAAAGCGTTATATTAATTGTGCATATAGAATATATACGCTAATTTTACTTTTTCAAAGAAGTTCTTTTATCCTGGATTATGCGATAGATTTCGTCATGAGTAGTAAAAGAACAATAAATCAGCATATTTGTGTAGCAAAGCATAGCAGCGCTATGGTTAAGACACAAATACGAGCAAAGCGACTGATTTGATTTATTTTACTACGTAATAGAAAGTTCTATTGCATATTCCAGGTTTATATCATGGGGCCGACTGGTTTTGACAGCATGTGTGGTCGTGTGTAAGCATGTCGGGTGTTGTAAGTATTACCTGAACAAAAAACTTTCAAACCAATAAATGGCGAAGAAAACTACGCCCTTGCTGCCTAATTTAGTAATTAAGTAGCTTGTGTTCCGCAGACCCCTCGCTTTGCCGGGTTTGCAACAAGGAGCATCGAACTGCAAAGCTGGCTGTTGTGCCTGGTATGACGCAACAGTAAGATAAAGTACCTAAGGTTGGAATTCGGTTTGTTGCCGACCTGTTCCTTCCCTACAATTAAGGGCAAATAAACATGTAGAAGGCACATAGGTTTCCTTGACTGGACCAGGGTTCGACTCCCTGCGGCTCCACAATTTTAATTTATAATTCTTAATTTTGAATTTTGAATTAGTAGGGTTCAAAAAAAGAATTGAGGTAAATTTTAAAAAATCACCTCAATTCTTTTTTTTGCGTATTAAAAAAACGCTCCTAACGAACTTGCTAGACTTCAATGCCTTAAAAAATTAGCTACCTTACATTACTTTGCCAAGTATTAGAATTTAGGTTTAATTAAGAATTAAGAACTAAAACTACCTGACCACCACCAATCTACTCACTCCCTGCTCTTCGCCGTACTGCCACTTGACAATGTAAACCCCATTTTCCTTAAAATTAATACCCGGCTCCCAAACCTGATGATATGAGTTTTTATAAAAAACGGTATGGTAAATTTCTTTGCCTTTGGTATCGCTGACACTCACCGAAACTTCTCCTGACCAGTTTCCTGCCAACGAAAAATTAACATCTCCCGACGTAGGATTTGGGTAGACCTTTCCACCTTTCTCCAAAGCTGAAGATACAGCGTTTACATCCTCTTCCTCTTCTTCGATCGCTTCTTTGTGTATATTTATATTATCAAGCCTTAATTTGGCTCTGGGTCCGCTGGTACCTGAAATATAATAGTAAACCCACCTAAGCTGAACAAATTCTTTGTCCAACATCTCTAAAGGCAATGGAATGTTTTTAAAATCCACCATATGGCCTTCGGAAGTATTTCTCTGATAGTCAACAGACATTCCATTTAGATGAAGATCCTGAAATTCTGACTCCTCATCTATTCTGTATTGCAATCTTATTCCATATACCCTGCTATTCGGCAACATCGTAGAAGCAAGAAAAGACACATACGCCTCGTCCACATCTACTGTATTGAGAGAAAGCACTGCAGAACCAAGATCCCGTCCATCAGTATTGACAAACAGATCGTTTTGCGTACCGGTATTAATAAAAGCAATTCCATCTTCGCCCAATCCTTCAATACGTGTACGACTGGTTAGATTGTAAGGCAAAATATAAGGATGTGGATAGTTGCTCCCTAATTCAGGATCAACTTTATCGGATTGAAAAAACTTCATCGAAGCCGGATAGCTTGCCACCTCTTCACTTGCATACCAAGTATCAAATAAGTAGTCGGATGCATGTAAAATATGAGCTTCGGGCTGCTCATCCCCTCCTCCAAGAGGCTCAAAGTAAGCTACCAATTCCATCGCCTCTGTAAGTGTTACAAGGGTATCTATATTTACTGAAACATTGCCGTTCCACCCGGTAAATCTATATCCAAGGTCCGGTACAGCGGTTATATTAACAGCTATTTCAGGGAAATATGCCCCTGACCACGGATAAGGAACGTCCTCTATGCCGGGGGTATTCTCATCTATTAGAAGTGAATTAACTTTTACTCTCCCATTACCATAGACATCTACGGTGAGTAATTCGGGCTCCGACAAATCAAAATAATCCCTGAGATGCTGAACCTGATACGCAGGCCTTAGTTGAGCATATTCCTTCATCTTATCAATGTCTTCCTGCCATCCCGCTTTTCCTCCCCAAGGCCTGTTCCAACGATGATGATGCTCTTCTACTAAAGGTTCTACAACGGAAGACATTTCAGTAAGAAGATCTAACATTCTCTCTGTTTTAAAAGAAGAATTTAACTGATCCGAGAACCTGCTTATAAACTTGTTTCGAAATTCTTCATTGCGCAAAAGCCTTCTGAGCAGCAAAGTAGACCAGGGCGGATTAGGCCAACCAGGCCCGGCAGCTTCTGTGGCAAATTCAAGCGTATTATGATGCACACTATGCTCATTATCCTGAGCACTCTTATACAATGAAAACCCAAAATCGGTATCAAAAATAATCCAACGCCACCTACCATCTCCTCCAGGACTGGCATCAGGATCAAAAGTGGTCTTGTAGCGCCAGAAACGTATGTTGTTTCCCGGCCAGTCCGTATTATTAATAAATATCTTAAATGCCTGATAATCGATAAAATTTTCAGGATCTATACGTTCCTGTACGTATTCATAAACAGCGGGGTCAGCAGGATCGTTGGTGCTGATATAACTAATCATAGAGGTATAATGCTCCTCATCACCAGGATCGCCTTCATCCATCCATCCCCCGCCGGATAAAATTGTAAAATTTTCTTCATCAAGACCATAATGTGAAGCCAGGTAGTGTCGATCTATTCGTTCACGCAAATTATGAACCCCCCAATACTCACCATTTATAAATACGATGGAAGGGCGGTATGCTTGCTGATCAACAGTCAAATGACTGACTAAACTTTGCATATAAGCATCCCTAAACAACGAATGTTGGTTATCGTTACCACTGTTTCTAAGCATGAATCGTCTAAAAGATGTCAACTCCTCTTCCGGTTTTCCATTT
>JBKBXU010000336.1:0-4858 GCA_046313675.1 Cytophagaceae bacterium | reverse complement strand
GTAAAGAAAGAGAAAATATTTTGATGTTTTATTTTAAGGAAAAAGAAGTAGAAAAACAGGTAAAAATCTTTGTAAGCACGAATGTTGTTCCTTACAATGGCTTTTCATTTTACAAAATGGAATACCTGGGAGAATTGCCAAAGTCATTAATTAAAGCATACCAAAAAATGAATGAATTTAATGATACATCTCCGAGAAAAGAATTCAAAGAGGAACGTATGAGAAGCAGGGCCAGCTCCGGTAAAATGTAAATTGATATCATGAGATTATTACCTGGGTATGATTCCTGCAATATTAATTCCCTTTGTGCGGGGGATTACCTGGTTAGCTTCCCTTGGAAAGTTTTACAAATGAGAAAATCTAAACTACTTTTCCTGTTGAAGTAATGTGGTTAAATATTTTCTCTACATTGGTTTTGACTATTTCTCCTTTATCTGTCTTACCCGGCTTTCTCCAGGTACCATCGCTGCAGGCTATAATTCTTTTCATAAAAAAACGTACTTTAAAAAATTGCTTGAATAAACTATTCTGTAGACAGATTTACAACATATTAACCGGTACGATATATTTTGTCATAATAGTAAAGTTAAATTCCGCTCTTCGGCTTTTGAAAGGCATAAGCCTTATTATTGGAATTAGAATCCATTCAATTGCCCAAATAAAAACACTTACCATCCGAATTTTTACTCAGTATCATGGTTTTGATGATCGTGCAATATACTTTTTAGCATATTGATATGCCCCTCCAGTTCACCTTGTTTTTCTACATTGGCTTCTGCCCAATGGGTAAGTCCCCTTGCCTTGTTATCGATTTCCATTTTTCGTAACAAGTGTTTCCGCTCTTCCATCATTCGAAGTGCTGCCCATAAAGTTGCACCTGCTATTTTTGACTGCTTTATGACTAAATCACTTTCCGAGTAAGAATGCCCTATATGGCATCGATATCGGGTAATAACATCATTTTTAATAACCCATAAGCCTCCTCCACAATCTGGACAAGCATATATGCTTTGCTCACCTATTT
Organism: Cytophagaceae bacterium; assembly: GCA_046313675.1. GTDB lineage: Bacteria > Bacteroidota > Bacteroidia > Cytophagales > Cytophagaceae > JBKBXU01. Next base: position 3,834 of record JBKBXU010000336.1, on the reverse strand, counting down.
TGCTAACATCATCAATTCCTACAGCAGTTTTTTCCGCAATCTTTGATTCTGCCAATATATCCCAGGGAACATCCGTTTTTTCACCCTGTGTCTTATCTATAATATCTGCTATCAGTGGCCCTATATCTTCCAGGTTTACCACATAGTCAACCTCCATATTGTTGATAACCGAAAGCGGCATTTCAGGATATTCAGACTGATTAGGGTCCTGAACAATGCATGCCCCTCCACATCTTTTGATAGCCCACATACCTGATGTGCCATCATCCAGCATTCCACTTAAAACAATACCGATTGTGTAGGTACTATAAGTAACTGCAGCGGAACGAAACAGCACATCAATGGATGGACGATAGCGATTTTCTTCCGGGCCTGCGCCTAAAAGAAATTTTCCGTCTTTTATGAGTAAATGTTGATTTGGCCGGGCTATATAAATATGATCCCGTTCAATGGATTCTCCCCCCTTAACCAGTTTGCAAGGAATAGAGGTATATTGCGCAAGCTGATGTACCACAAAATCCCCGATCCCCTTTCTGGATAAATGCAGCACTATACAATAAGTTGCGTCGAGGTTTTTAGGAAGATTTCGTACCAGCTCAATCAAAGCATTCAGCCCACCGGCTGATGCTCCAATAACCACTATAAATTTTGGTTGTTGTGCCATATAAAAATAAGTAAATTAAAACTCCGGATATTGGAGTATCAATTTATCAACCATTTGTTTGGGATATAGTTGGAATATAAACCGTGAAAATATAATGAACCATTAAGAAATTAAGAGACATTAAGGTTTTCTTAACTAGCCTTATATCTGCAAACTTTGATTGGGTAATTTAATGTTAAAAATAACCATGTATAGCAGTTATCAATGCTTTGTGTGTTTTCAGTGCGCTCTAAATAGAGAAGACATCATTGGTCTTCTGATAATGGATTAAGCTCATTTTCCTGGCCTTCAAATATAAATTCTATGGAAGAAAACACGGATACAATATCTTGCAGTTTTGCTTTAGTTGAGGAAATATACCGGTATTGTCGGATGATATCCAGGATTAACAGAGGAGGAAATATAATTCTGAAAAATAAATAGACGGGTGTTTCAGAAGATGGAAAATACCCTGGACCTCTAAATTCCAGCTTTGGCAAAAGTTTTAGTCTTTCAGCTATTAACGTATTGTTTTTATATGCTTCCAGTAATAAGGGAACATTTTCATTATAGTAAATTATGTATTCCTTTAGCCTAAAATAGAATCGATTCTTATTGGCATTATCAATCTCGCTGATCAATTGTTTTCCAACTGATTTAAGGAATTGAATCTGTTTAAGGAATTGTATATTCATTTTTATAATTATCAAACACACTTTTTCAAAATTAATCAATCTCAATTAATCCTTTTCCATTACTACAATAATCAATCGCACTGGAATAAACGTAGTCCTCATTAAGAAAAGAAATAATAGGGTAAATTTATTTTATCTGAAAATTGAAATTTTTTAAAATATTTCCGGTTTAAATTGAGAGTCTATGTTAAGTTCGGACATTCTTGATTAAAGACCCGAATAAATTACTAACTTTATACTTATACGCAAACACTCCAAAATCAAACAGTGAAAAAGCCCTGCTGTGTAATGGTTATAAAAGATTATAATTCCTAAGTGTTTCGGTATTCGGAAGAAATGCCAATCATGGTTAAAGAAGAATATCCGGAGACGTTTAGATTTATATGAAAACAATTAAATTTTTAAAGCATCCTCGCTTTAATAGATTCAAAAAACCATTTATTATTTTCATAAGCACTATAATAATTTGTGTGGCTTTGATAGTCTTAATTATTTCTCCAATTACTAAATATCTAATTGAAAAGTACGATATCAAGTTCACAGGGAGAGAAATTGTATGTGACTGGGCTTATGTAAATCCGTTTACAGGGTATATTTATTTAAGTGATCTGAAAATTTATGAATTAAACAACGACAGTATTTTCTTCTCGGCAAATGGATGCAGTGCAAATTTTGAAATGCATAAAATATTCTCTAAAACATATGAAATAAGTGAATTACATTTAAATAAGCCAAAGGGAGTAATTATTCAGGACAGCACAGGCCTTAATTTTAATGACCTTATAAAATTATTTTCCTCCAAAGGTGATTCTGGTATTGCCAGAGAACCTGTTCATTTTAATATCCTTAGTATAAACATTGTTGATGGAGAACTTCATTATTATGAAAAAATAATTCCTGTAAATTACTCCATTAAAAAATTAAATATTGAAAGTACCGGATTACAGTGGAATGCAGATACCATAGCCGCAAAATTTGATTTTTTATCCGGAACAGGAGATGGAAATGTGAAGGGGAATTTCACCATAAACACAAAAAGCCTGGATTATCGCCTTGCAGTTGTTATTCAAAAATTTGATTTAAATGTACTAGAGCAATACCTCAAAGACATGATGAATTACGGCAACTTCTCTGCCCATCTTGACGCAGACCTGAAAACAAGCGGAAATTTTAATGATCGGCAGGACATCACTGTTGCAGGACTGCTTGAAATCACTGAGTTTCATATTGGAAAGAGCCCCCTCGATGATTATGCTTCATTTGCTAAAGCGATGTTGAAGATCAATGAAATTAGTCCCAAAAAACTGATATACAATTGCGATACCATAAGACTTAAAAGGCCCTATTTAAAATATGAACGTTACGATTATTTAGATAATATTCAAACCATGTTTGGAAAGGCCGGAACGAATGTTTCAGCCGTTTATGGTAATCAATCTAAATTTAACCTGGTTATCGAGATAGCCAGTTATATAAGTGCACTTTCAAAGAATTTTTTTAAAAGTGATTATAAAATTAATAGTTTGGCAATAACCGATGCCCATTTAGTATTTAACGATTATTCTTTAGGCGAAAAATTCAATATCGAACTTGATCCGCTTTTTGTCAGGGCAGATTCTATTAATAAGAATCATACATGGGTAAATGTATCTTTAGAATCTTCTATAAAACCCTATGGTAATATGGCTATGTCTCTAAGAATAAATCCAAAAGACAACGGAGATTTTGACCTGCAATATGGTTTTACAAAATTGCCGATATCTATGTTTAATCCCTATATAATATCATATACCTCTTTTCCTTTTGACAGAGGATCAATCGAGCTGGCAGGCCAATGGAATGTGAGAAAAGAAATAATCCAAAGCGACAATCATGTAAAAGTTGTAGATCTGAGGTTAGCTAAGCGATTAAAAAAAGAAGACAACAAATGGATCCCTATGCCCCTTGTAATGGGTTTTGTCCGTGATCGTGGTAATGTAATTGATTATGAAATCCCTATTACCGGCAATTTGAATGACCCAAAATTTCATTTGAAAGATGTTTTTTTTGATGTGCTTGAAAACATGTTCATCAAACCGGCAACCATACCTTATAGAATGCAGGTAAAAAAGAATGAAACAGAAATTGAGAAATTTCTGACCTTGAAGTGGGATCTAATGGATAATTTTATTGAGCGCGACCAGGAAAGATTTCTGAAAAGAATGGCAGATTTTCTGGCAAAAAATCCGGAGGAATCCATTTCTGTTTACCCGCAACTTTACTCAATGAAAGAAAGGGAATATATACTTTTATTTGAAGCCAAGAAAAAATACTTTCTTGAAACGAACAATTTAGACATCAATTCTTTCAATGAAAAGGAATCAAAGATGGTTGAAATGATGTCTGTAAAAGATCCTTCCTTTATCCGCTACATTAGTAAAAAAATAAATGACTCTTTAGCATTCTCCATACAGGATAAATGTTCGAAGCTTATTGATCCTGCCATTGTTGATGCCA
>JBKBXU010000335.1:0-4900 GCA_046313675.1 Cytophagaceae bacterium | reverse complement strand
AGCTACGAAAGTACCCAGAGAATTAAACGCCTGCATTAATGTTAATCGACTGGCGGCGGTTTTCCGATTTCCAACTATAACAACATATAAATTGGCACCTACCTGAAGAATAGTAAAGCCACCTGCCTGAAGAATTAAGCCAAATAAGAACATATTATAGCTTCTCATATTGATAGCCAAAGCCATAGTCAGGCATCCAACAAAAGCCGCTACCCATCCAATGATAACACCTTTTCGAAAACCAAGGTCATTGAACAGCTTCCCTGCAGGAATAGAAACAATAAAATAGGTGCTAAAAAATGTTAAACCTATAAGTGTAGATAAAGAATAACTAAGACGGAATATATGAGTGAGCTGTTGATCTAGAACATCATTCATAACAGTAAGCAATCCCCACATAAAAAATAATACCCCAAAAGTTACTAAAACCTTGGTGTTATCAATTTTTTGTTTTTTTATCTCTTGCTCAAGCGCTTGCATGTATGCCTAAAATTCCCTGTAAGTTATTTAATTATATGAATTATTACAAATCATCTTTCAAAGAGCTAAGTAATTTAAGAGCTTCATTTATCTGTGTTTGAAGATAATTATTCTTACGGACAGAAGACAAATTAGTTGGAATCTTTGTTAATTGAAAACAGCATTGATTCAATAACGATCGAAAATTTATTTTCTTACAATAAAAAAAGCTGTTTTTTTTTTAAACAGCTTAAGAATTTAACTCATTACGACACCCTCTTGGGAACTAAAAGCAAAGCGGTCTTTAAAGGCTAATAATTCCTTTTTAAAATCTGTAGGGGGCATTTTTATATATTTTGACAATCTTGTTTCAGGATTAACTTTCAACTCTCTCAAATCCAGGTGCTGATTTATAAATATAAACTCAAGATCAGGATATATTTCCTTCAAAACATCCACTATATCCAAAACTTCCATATTTTTATCCAACAAATTATATACGTCGGAGGGCATATCCAGACTACGCATTTGAACAAGACTACTTACTACTTTTGAAACATTAATAAATGACCTTGTTTGCTTACCTGAACCATGTATAGATATTCTGTTATTAAAATTAGCATCGAACATAAACTTGTTAATAACAGAATCAAAGCGGATGCAAGGGGTGTATCCATATACATTGCCACAACGGACAATGTATGTATTCATCTTATTCATTAACCTTTTGACATGTTCTTCACCACGCATTTTAGAGATACTATAAAATGTTCTTGGATTTGGTTCAAAACTTTCGTCAATAAGTTTTTTGGAAGCGCCATATACCGAGGTGCTACTCAAGAAAACCAAACGGGAAACTGACTTGGATTCTTCAACTGCATAAACCAATTCTGCCGTACCCCAATTGTTTACCTGCTCGAAGAAATGGGAATCTATATTAGAAAAAGGAGTTGCTACTCTTGCAGCAAGATGATAGACCACGTCCACGCCCTGCATTACTTTTTTCAATTTTCTGGAATCTAAAAGATCTCCGAACTCAAACCGAACTTTGTTATTTATAATCTTATTACTGTTACTTATAAAAAGATTATAATTTCCTCTGGTTAGATTATCATAGACTATAATATTACTAACATCCTCTTGCAAAGATAGTTGATAAACCAATTCTGCGCCTATATAGCCGGCTCCTCCTGTAATTAAAATATTCATTTTTTTGCAACTAAATCCGTATTAAGACCACATTCTGTTTTTTTCAACCCAAACCAACGCCCTTCCCGGGCATTCCATTCCAAATCAAATTTTCGGGTACAAGGCTCACAACCGATACTAAAATAACCCTTAGCCTCTAAAGGGTGTCTTGGAAGTTTATGCTCTTTTATATAAAGTTCTATCATTTTTGTATTCCAATCAAGCATGGGATGAAAGCGAATCACATCATGAGGCGCTTTTTCTTCAATATTGAAGGATTTACGCACCGCACTTTGATCAGCCCTAACCCCATTTATCCATACATCATGCTCCGCAAGGATAGGTTCCAGTGGTTGAATTTTATTCAGATAACAGCAAAAATCCGGATCACTTGTAAAAAGCAGCCTTCCTTCAGAATCCCTTTGCATATGCCTCGGTGTAAAAGAGGATGCTTCTTGTATGTTCAACTTTAATAAATCCGCAACCTGATCACGAAACGCTACTGTTTCAGGAAAATGATACCCTGTATTAATAAAATATACCGGGATAGAATTATCTATTTTACTCAAAATGTGAAGTAAAACAATACTATGCGTCTGAAAGGAAGAAGTAGTAAACATCTTCCGATAGTTTTGATTATACTCGTTTATCTTATATTTTATTCCTTCGAAATCCACCTGACAAAATTTTATTCTACAAATATAAATATATCACACTTTTAAAAGAATAAAAATTTATTTATTTTTATTCTAACAGAATTTTATTTCAAGCACCACCCATCCTATCGGAATTTATCCGCCTTTTTTTCTTAATTATTAGAGGGAAAGCCATAAATTTACGTAAATTTATAATTCAACAAATAATGAGGGCTAAAACTATACGTCAATTTTATTTGTTTAAAGCTAAAACATGAAAGTTGCTGTATACCGAAAAGAACATTTTAATGCAGCTCATCGCCTTTATAACCCCACATGGAGTAAAAAACAGAATGATGAGATGTTTGGACTTTGTAATAATGAAAACTTTCATGGCCATAATTATGAACTAGTCATAAAAATCACGGGGGAAGTAAACCCTGAAACCGGCTATGTGATCGACTTAAAATACCTTGGTAGAATAGTAAGGGAATTTGTTATTGATCGTTTTGATCATAAAAACTTAAATCTGGATGTTGAAGAATTTCGTAATTTAAACCCTACTGCCGAAAATATTGCGATTGTTATTTACAATATATTAAAAGAGCAACTGGACAAAAATTATGAGTTAAAAGTCACTTTATATGAAACCGAAAGAAACTTTGTTGAATACCCGGTTGCTTAAGGATTTATCCGTAGAAGAATTGGGCGATGACCACATCGGAACTTCCCATCAAACCCCTTTGAGAGCTGATGCTTTTGAGCTGGATGATGACGTTAAGATGGCTCTAATCGAGAAGCATTTCAAAGAAATAATGAACATACTAGGCCTTGATCTGAATGATGACAGCCTGAAAGGCACCCCGCAACGTGTAGCTAAAATGTATGTTAAAGAAATCTTCAGCGGACTTAACCCTGTCAACAAGCCCAAAGTCAAACTTTTTGATAATAAGTTCAGGTACAATGAAATGCTCGTTGAAAAGGATATTACCTTTTATTCTAATTGCGAACATCATTTTGTACCGATTTATGGTAAAGCTCATGTGGCCTATATTTCATCAGGAAAAGTCATCGGCCTTTCAAAAATAAATCGCATAGTCCAGTATTTTTCAAAAAGACCTCAGGTTCAGGAAAGATTAACTGTTCAAATAGCTGAGGAATTAAAGAAAATACTCCAAACGGAAGATGTAGCCATAGTATTGGATGCTGCGCACATGTGTGTTTCCTCGCGCGGAGTAAACGACATTAACAGCAAGACCGTTACCTCTCATTTCTCCGGAAAGTTTCAAGGTGAAAAGGTCAAAGAGGAATTCCTTAAGTATATTACCTTATAATGATTCAGGGCCATCTTTATCAGGCTCCCTAGAATCATTTTCATCAAGACCTTCGGGATAGGCTACTCCAGGATAGTAAGAATAATTTTCATTTGAATTAGGGTTAGGATCATTTTCATCCTGCCCTTCTTTTTTTTCCTCTTCCGGGAAATGAGGTATATGTGGCTTCTGCTTTTGCCCGTCTTCTTTTTTCTTATAATCACTCATAATTCTATCTCCTTTAAGAAAGAACATAGGAATTTTAAGATTTGTTTAATCAAAAAAAGCCTGTTCATAGAACAGGCTCTCAAGTGCCCACAGGGAGATTCGAACTCCCACACCAGTTAAGGCACCACCCCCTCAAGATGGCGTGTCTACCAATTCCACCATATGGGCAAAAAGCAGATCGCAAATATATACTAAAAATAGTTAACTGAAAACAAATACACAGGCCTCCATGTTGACTTTTTCTCCTCATTTGCCAATTCAGATTGATAAATCCCACAATTTTGTGATATTTGTAAAAAAAGAAAACCAATGAGCAACGAAACCATTATTTTTTCAATGGCCGGGGTAAGTAAAATTTTCCCACCAAAGAAACAAGTACTAAAAGATATATACCTTTCATTTTTTTACGGAGCTAAAATAGGCGTTTTAGGCTTGAATGGATCCGGAAAGTCTACACTCTTAAAAATTATAGCAGGGGTTGAAAAAGACTACATGGGCGAAGTAGCATTTTCCGCAGGATATACTGTAGGCCTGTTGGAGCAGGAGCCTAAACTGGATCCTTCAAAAACAGTTCGTCAAATTGTCGAAGAGGGGGTGCAGGAAATTGTAGATTTACTAAAAGAATTTGAAGAAATCAACATGAAGTTTGCCGAGCCGATGTCTGACGATGAAATGAACAAACTCATTGAAAGGCAAGGAGTAGTTCAGGAGAAACTTGACCATCATAATGCGTGGGAAATTGACAGTAAGCTTGAACGTGCCATGGATGCACTAAGATGCCCACCTCAGGAAGCAGTTGTAGGAAATCTATCAGGTGGAGAAAAACGAAGGGTCGCTTTATGTCGTTTATTATTAAAAGAACCGGATGTTCTCTTACTTGATGAACCTACTAACCACCTTGACATAGAATCCATCCAATGGCTGGATGATTTTTTAACTGAAAAAGCAAAGGCGGTAGTCGTCATCTCCCACGATAGGGCATTTGTAGACAATGTCACCAATAGAACCATCGAGGTGACGATGGGGAGAATTTACGATTACAAAGCAAAATACAGCCATTACCTTGAACTCAGAAAA
>JBKBXU010000334.1:0-4928 GCA_046313675.1 Cytophagaceae bacterium | reverse complement strand
ATAATACAGTCTTTACCAGGCTTGAAAGCAACCGGGGCATCAGTTTGTTTTTTCCGAGAAATGCCGGAGATGGAATTTTAAGCTGCCAGGCCTATGAGCCTGTTGAAGACGGCGAAGATGTATTAATTTTCCTTATTCAGAAACCAATCAATATAAGCACTCATTTATCTCCTGAAGACCTGTTAGGTCAAATACAATGTCCGGATGTTATAGGCCTATGCTTAAATTCTTTTATAGATGGATTAACCATTCATGATCTGGAAAGCTCCAACACAGGTTGCAGTATGGGGGCATACAGCGATTTGACACAATCACACTATACCACTACTTTAGTCCTTGGAACGACCTACTCTGCCGAAATAACATTGGGCAAGATTGCAAACGAAGATATTTATGTAGGTTTATGGCTTGATTACGATAATGATGGGGATTTTTCCGGGCCTCATGAGTTTTTAAATGCTTCTTTTAGTAAAAATAGTGTAATCCGTTTATCGAATTTAAGGATTCAGCAGAATCCTGATTTTACCGGCGTTCGCAGATTACGGGTACGCTGCCGCAGCGGTTCACCATTTAATGCAGGAGACACCTGCCCGGCAGATGGTGAAATAGGAGAAACCGAAGATTATGCAATTACCCTGGCAACACCTGAACCCTTAATCGCACCTGAATTTATTTCCCCCAATGATGATGGGTACAATGATTACTTTTTAATCCGTGGACTTAATTCTACCACACCAAGCAACTTATTAATAATTAATAAATTGGGAAATGTACTTTACCAGGAAAAAAATTATCAAAATAACTGGAATGGTAGAGGACAAAATGGAGAGTTACTGCCTAAAGGCACTTATTACTATGTCTTTACTCACGGAGATGAAATTATAAAAGGCTTCTTTGAATTACAATACTGATCTGAATTACAATATTAATCATATACACAGATGAAAATCATCAATTTATTGTCAGAAATCAAGGTTTATATCATCTTCCTCTGTTTTTTAGCCCTAACCCAAAAGGCTACAGGCCAGCAAATACCTCACATTTCACAGTTCATGCATAATCAGCTTGTGTACAACCCTGCTGCAGCCGGAATGCATGAGACGCAGTTTAACACCAATGTATTAAGTCGTATTCAGTGGTCAAGTATTAAGGGCGCCCCTCTTACGCATCTTTTCTGGTCAGACTATCGTTTCCCCGGCGATCGGATGGCTCTCGGGGTAAATGTCATGCAAGAAAGTTTTGGGGCTCATAAAAACACGGATCTTTTAGGGAATTTTTCCTATAACATTCCTCTCACAAGAAAGCTAAAGCTCGCCATGGGCCTACGATTGGGAGCTTCTTTTTATAGATATAACCCTTCTATGCTCTCTAATGTATGGGACGATGGGGATCCGCTTCTTTTTTTTGATAGTAGAAATTCTACACTTCCAAAAGCAGGAGCCGGTTTTCAATTACAATCCAAGAATATGTACCTGGGTTTCTCTGCCCCGGATCTTATTGTCTCTGACCGGGATGATATATTTGACAACAAGGATCTATCCTTATTTCAAAAAAGACGAAACTATATTTTGATGGGTGGCTATACCATTAAGTTGAATGACTCTTATAACTTACTACCTAACCTCCGTATTATCTATTTCCCTGGTTCAGGCTACCGAGCCGATATAAACCTTATAGGTGAAATCTCAGACTATTTTTGGGCAGGAGCCTCCTACTCTACCATCAAGAGCTATACCTTTATGGCAGGCACACACATAAGTTCGAGAATGCGTTTTGGTTATTCCTATGAATTTCGATTGCGTTCAGAAGTATTAATTCCGCTTAATACCCATGAACTTAACTTAATGATCAACCTGGATAATTTAACCAAAAAAACAAAATAAGCGCATGAGAACCTTACTTCTGGTTGTATTTTGTGCCTTTACGATCTTACCTGGTTTTTGCCAAAACCTTAAGGGAAAACTGGATTTTGTTAGCTACAAATATTAAACGGGGGCTTACGAAGAAGCTATTCATTATGGAGGAAAATTAGGACAAAACGACGATTATGATGTTCCTGTCCGAATAAAAGCTAAACTTCTACAAGCTCGTTCATTGGATGCCTTATTTCTTTTTAAAGAGGCCGAACATGTTCTAAAAGAAGCTATAAAATTAGCTGAAAAAGAATCCAATAACGAAAATAGTGCAAAAGCCTTTCTTGATATAAGTTTATACCTGGTAGAAACCGGTAATTTACTTCAGGCCCTTGCTTACCTGGAAAAAACAAAACTCTCTGAAACTTCTGCTTTGCGTAATGCAGATGGGAATCTTGTACGAGTAAAAATATTGGTTAAACAAGGCTTTTTTTCGCATGCCAACGAGTTACTTGAAAAACAATCTTCTTTTCGTGAAAAAAACGCAGACAGTGCTTCTTTAGATCAAAACGTATTTTTGATTAAACCAAAAGAAGCATATGCAGAATTGTTGATCCTGAAACTTCAATGCAACATAGGCAAGGGCAATTATAAAAAGTATGAAGAAAATTTCCCCCAAGTAAAAAAATGGATTAACAAAAACCTGTCGGAATATAGCAGATCTGCCATTAAACTACTTGAATTAGAAGCAAAACATGCATTATTTACAAGAAACACTCAACAAGCTGCCTCCCTTTATCAACAAGCATACCAGGCCAAACAACTTAACTACAGCGAAATAAGTAAAATTGAAAACCTGCTTGAACTGTGTTTGCGGCATATCGAAATGGGGCACGTGGTGCATTCAAAAAAATACCTGCGAAGACTCCACATGCATGCCTATAGGAAAGTCGGAAAAAATGATCCATTTCGAATAGCTTATGAATATGCAAAAGCCTATCAATCTTTACATCAGGGAGATTTTTCTTCTGCTCTCAACCGGTTGGATAAATTATCTAAAATTTTTGCATTTCTCCCTGAGCAACACCTATGGAACCAACGCATAGCAGAGCTTTCGTCGAAACTGGCCTTGAAAAGTGGGAACATAGATCTTTACTATAAAGGTATAGTTAATCAGGAAAAACTCTCAGGAAAGTATTATGGAGAGTCCTCTCCTGCTTATCATAAAACCAGGTTAGCTTTGGCTATGTATGAGATCAGGTATGGCAATAATTTTAGACTGGCCGAGGATATCATAAACAATAGTTATTTTTCCATCATAGCGAAAGAAAGCCCTGAAGCAATAGAAAATATTGACTACTTACTGGCTTATTCAGAACTTCTTAGTTATCTGGATAATTTCGAAACAGCCGCAGATAAATCCGAAGAAGCTGCCGCATTGGCTGAAAAAATATATGGCCTTCATTCTCCTGAATACCTGTTGACATTTGCAAAACATGTGGAATTTGCGATTTTGGCTGGCAGGTATAAAAAAGGCTTTGAAAACCTTGATCAAGCCTATATGCTCCTGAAGAATAACAAACATGGCACCCATGAAAATTTACAGGAAATCATGCTCATTTTTTCCCGAATGTACACCCTAAAAGGTGAGTATGAAAAAAGTCAAACCTTGTTATCGCAAGCCTATAAGCTCAGTCTTACAGGCTATGAGCAGCAAAACCTTCAGGAGGCCGACAACCTTGAAAACCTGGGCTCATTATATCTTTCTTCGGGAAGTTATTTCAGAGCAGAAAAGGCACTTTTACATGCATTTAAGCTTAGAAGCAGCAGCCTTAATGAGGATCACCCTCTTATGCTGAATCTTTACCTGAAATTAGCCAGATTACATATTATTTCAGGAAAGTATGACCTTGCAGAAAAACACCTTCTTTCGTCTCTGAACATAGCTAAAAACAGGTTTGGAGAGCAATCATTGAGCTATAGCGATTGCAGAATGGTAGAAGCTGAATACTATGTTGCCATTGGAGATTATAAAAAAGCAGAATTGGCTAACCTGGAAGCTGATAAAATTATCCAGGCCAAACTTGGTAAAAATAACCTAAAAAGGGCACAAGTATTAAGTGAGCTTGCTTTTATTCAATTTAGAATTGGAAAAAATATAGGCACAGAAATAGAAAAAAGGTTTAAAGAAGCCGATGCTATCATAAAAAATGCCATAGGCGAAAAAAACCCCTTATCGGCCAATTTATACATAAAACTTGCCGAACTATACCATAAATCAGGCAATGCAAAGGAGGCTATACCTTTACTGGATTATGCAGAAAATTACTGGTCTGAGAAAGTTGGCAGTGACAATCGGTATACAGCAGATATACATCTAATAAGAGGCGAAATAGCCTTTTTAGAAGGGAAATTAGATCAAGCCGAAAAGAACTTCAAAAAATCGCAAGGGCTTTATCAAAATATCTTTAGCGATAAACACACAGGCTATGTGAAAGTTACTGGCAAACTTGCAAGGGTATATTACATGCAAAATGAGCTTTCAAAGGCATTTGACCTAATGGAGGAAATTATACCAACATACAATGATTATATCATCAAATTCTTTCCTTCATTAAGTTTTCGTGAAAAAAGTAAGTTCTGGAACAACATCAGGGAGGAGTTTGAATTTTATAATTTCCTGGCATTGAAATTAACAGAAAAATCACCGAAGCTTTCTGAAAAGGTTTACAACAACCTAATTTTAACAAAAGCATTGCTACTTAACTTTGATATTAAGATCAGAGAAAGAATCTTTAGCAGCAAAGACTCTATTTTGATTGCAAACTATAATGAACTGATTTACCAGAAAGAATTTCTTACCTCTGCCATGTCTCTTTCAAGACAACAGTTGATTGAACAGAAAATTGATTTAAAATCTGTTGAAACTACCATTGAAAACCTGGAAAAAGAAATCAGCAAACGTTCAGAATTATTTAGTGGAGAGGAAAAGAAAAGAAAAGCCTCTTATAAAGAAATCCGTAAAACATTAAACGACCGTGAATATGCTGTAGAGATCGTTCGTTACAGATACTT
>JBKBXU010000333.1:0-4989 GCA_046313675.1 Cytophagaceae bacterium | reverse complement strand
TGTATTGGTTAATCGGAAAAGTCGTCAGCCATAACCAAAGATTAGATCATGCCCCTTCGTGAAATCCGCTTCAGCGGATCATCGTGATTTTCTTCGTGCCCATCGTACTACCAAAAGACCCCTTTAATGTGTTTTAGCATTCAGACAGTCTAGAAAAAAACATCTTTTTCATTCAACCACTTTACTTCACCAGGCTTCATCTCCCCAATAACAATATTCACAATCCGTACCCGCACAAGTCGTGTCACCTCATAGCCCAACTTATAGCACATACGTCGGATCTGCCGGTTTAAGCCTTGAGTCAGAGTAATAGCAAACGTATACTCATCAATTTGGCCTACCATGGCAGGCCGGGTCATTTTGCCAATTATTTTTATACCCGAAGATAATCTTTGAATCGCCTCCTCTGTAAGTGGCTTGTCTACGGTCACTCTATACTCCTTCTCCTGATGATTTTCAGAATGAGTTATCTTCTGATAAAGTCGTCCATCGTTTGTAAGCAACAAAAGTCCTTCAGATTCTTTATCAAGACGGCCTACAGGAAACAAGCCTTCCGCCAAATCAAAACTTTCATACAAATTATCCCGGATTGAATTATTTAAGGTTGTTTCTACACCACGCGGTTTATAAACAGCAAGATAAACAAGTTCTTTAGCAGCTTTAAGAACCTTGTCGTCCAGTCTAACTTCATCACACGGACCTATAGATTGATTTACACCGGCAATGGCACCATTTACCATAACACGCTTTTGCCCAATTATCTCTATAGCTTCCTTATTGGATATAGACAGGCTTTGTACAATAAAAAACTTTACTGTCTTTTTATGGGTATTCATCGGTTTTTCTGGTTAATAAACACAGAAAGAAATCATTTCACATAAAAGATTTACATCACTGCCTGCAATCTTGTAAAATTTTCTACAAAAATCTTATTTTTACCTAAGATAAAAAACAAGAATGCTACGCTACCTAAATAAAAGTACCCCCAATTCTACCCAGCAGAACTGCACCAGCCTTGAAAATGAATTAACCTGGTTTGCTTATGTACTTCAGTCACGCTTTAACCATTACTTTAATAATGAAGGATCCGAAAATATTGAAAGCCTCCTTCCTCCTGATCTTTCCGGTGACGAATCTAATTATGCCCAATTAGTCAGGTATTATAACATGGATTTTAACGGACGGATTATTCTGATGTTGGCTCTTTGCCCATACTTACGTCCTCAAGCACTTGATATTTTTTTTACTAAAAATTCAGAGGGCCGAATGTTTACTGAGTTTGGTGGTAAAGGGTTCAATGAGAGTAAATTTATTCCTACCATCCAAACCGCCTTATTTTTACTTGCAGGGAATGACCTTTCCAAGCGTTTATACATAGAAAATTATTTTGAAACTACTGCTTACCTTAGGGGCTTCAATGTTATAGAACTTCATGGGGTTGAAACCAACTCCATCCAAAATGCTGAAATCAGAATCAGCATGGAAGTATTAACTTATATCACAACAGGTAAAAACTACAAGCCCGGATTCAGTTCTTCCTTTCCTGCTTCTATGCTCAGCACAAAAATGGATTGGCAGGATTTGGTCATCGAACCACATGTATTGGAAGAAATAAATGAAATAAATGCCTGGATAAATTATGGCCAGGTTTTGCTGGAGGAATATGGCTTAGGCAAAATGATCAAAAGAGGTTACCGCACCCTATTTTATGGCCCTCCTGGAACAGGTAAAACACTTACAGCATCCCTTTTGGGAAAAGCTAATAATATGGATGTATATCGGATAGACCTTTCAATGGTTGTCTCGAAATACATCGGGGAAACAGAAAAGAACCTATCTAATTTATTTGACCGTGCAGAAAATAAAAACTGGATACTCTTTTTTGATGAAGCAGATGCTCTTTTCGGAAAAAGGACTCAAACGAAGGACTCCAAAGACCGCTACGCAAATCAGGAGATTTCTTACCTGTTACAAAGAATTGAAGATTTTCCAGGTTTGGTAATTTTGGCCACAAACTTAAAAGCCAATATGGACGATGCCTTTGTTCGAAGGTTTCAGTCTATGATCTATTTCCCCATGCCAGGTGCCGACCTCCGGTTACGCCTCTGGAAAAACGCATTTAACAACAAATTTCGCCTTGACACGGATGTTGATTTGAAACAAATAGCGGAAAAATATGAAATGGCGGGAGGAGCGATCATAAATGTTATCTCGTATTGCGGCCTTATGGCCCTACACCGTGGATCAGACATCATCATGCTGGACGACATCATTCATGGCATCCGAAAAGAATTTAGGAAAGAGGGAAAAACGGTTTAACCTTAAATAGGCAAATAAAAGTTCTATCGCAAAATTCAGGTTTAAAAATTAATTTATAAAAATATCCTCCAGAAACTTCAAAGCTTCTGGAGGATATTTAATTACTTTATGGTTATACAGCCATTAGAAATTTCAATTGAATCACCTTGCCGTACTTTTACATCACCACAGTTACAGGAAATAATTGCTTCTTCTGAGCCTCCTTGTATGGTTACACTTGCCGTACGACTCGATCCAAATTCCACTTTTGAAGAACTCCCTCCAATTTTCACACTAAAAACATGAGTAACTGAATCCTTATTATAATAACGAAGGGAAACTGCGGCATTAGCCACATAAACTACAAAAGCAACTAAAAAAACAACGGATAAAAATCTGGTTTTCATAAAAAATAATTTTAGTTTAAAAAATAATTAAATATTTATCTTTACGAAGTTAGCAAAAAAAATGAGCTTATTGCTTTTATCCCCTCTGTAAAACTTTTCCACTCCATTGCATCTGTATCAAATATCCTCCGCTCTATTATATTTATATTTTCAAGGCATAAAAAAAGCCGAACATAAATGTCCGGCTTTGCAATATTATTAATGAACAATTACTTCACCTGGAATATAGACTCCCCTACTTTTTCTCCATCAGCATACAATTCTACAGTATGTTTTCCGGATTTATAAGGAGATCCTTTTTTGTAAACAAAGGTGATGTTCTGCTTAGCATTATCATAATTCTTTTCCTGAGACAGGGTATAAAACATCTCTTTCTCTCCTGACTTAAATGTTCCTCCACCGGTTCCCATATCAAATAATACAGATCCGTCCGGCTCTATCAGACGCAAAGCAAAGAACCTGTTACCCGGTTCTGCAACCTTGTTTTCCATTAATCTGAATGACACTTTAAGGTTGTCAACTGCTTTTGCTTTATATGGCTGCTTCGTTATTTCTTTCCCTTTACTTGTAAAGGCAGATACATTTGCCTGATCAGACTTTAAGATAGAAGCAATAGCTACTTTTTCCTCTAAAGTAACCTTTAGGCTTTTTAAACCTTTCAAGGTATCACCTAAAGCCAGTTTTTCTTTGTTAAGAACTTCATTGTCCTTCTCAAGAGTATCTACCTGAAGCTTTAGCTTGGCAATTAAAGCATCCTTTGCCTGAAGGTCTCTGCGAACTTTGTTTAACTCGCCCTGAAGCCAGTCAGCTCTGTTAGCACGCTTCTGCAATTGATCCCTCAAATTTTCCAATTCAGCGATCTGCTTCTCAAGATCATCTGTTTTTATACCCAATGCTTCATATTCTTTCATCAAGCTATC
Source organism: Cytophagaceae bacterium (assembly GCA_046313675.1). Taxonomy (GTDB): domain Bacteria; phylum Bacteroidota; class Bacteroidia; order Cytophagales; family Cytophagaceae; genus JBKBXU01. Next base: position 1,364 of record JBKBXU010000333.1, on the reverse strand, counting down.
AGCATGAGCAACTAAACGATCAATTTCCAAATTATTTTTTACAAGCAAAAGACTATCATTATGAATTCGTTCATCCTGAGCTTTAATAACAGTAATTTGTTCCTGTGTATTGAAAAGAAGATATCCCAAGCCGCCCAAAAGGCCTACGACCAACACTATAAGGATTATTTTTACAGCATCAACGCCGGATTTCTCGTTTTCTGCCTTTTCAGCTTTTCTTTTGTCGCCACTTCCGGGTCTTTGCGGACGACCAGCCCCTGATGAATTTTGAGGATTGTTCTGATCAGATGAATCGTTCGAATTCGGGGTATTTTTATTTTCTTCCATGACCTTCTGTTTGATTAATTTTTTGTTTTAAAGAGTGAAATATAGGAAATGTGTTTTATATCTGCAATTTAGACCGAAAAAAATATTGCTTATATTATATTTTTGTTCACTTTTTTTTGAAAATATATGAAAACCCTCCTTCTCGCTGAAAATTGATTAACATATTTTAACTACAACTGTTAAAAAAAAGGGGACAAAGGTGGACAATGAAAAAACTTATATTAATTCTATTTACATCAGTTTTGAGTATCAGTGCAGCTACGGCTCAATCAGAAGGCACCCGATTTGGGTTTCGCTTCGGAATTGGGCAGGCAAACGTAAATGATGCAGGTTTTGCTGACCAGCGAGGCCGTATGGCTCTTTCGAGCGGATTAACCTTGAATCATCAGTTTACACGCAACTTCGGTTTAATGGCTGACCTGCTCTATACGATGAAGGGAACCGAAGCTGTTGGTGTAGAACTTTGGGAAGTCAATGGAACGCAAAGTGTCCAGCAATACAGAGACATTTATACCATGGACTACATCGAACTGCCGGTAATGGCTAAATACAGTGCAGGGTGGCATAATATATTTGCCAAATTCTATGGAGGTCCCAGTGTGGGTGTAAACGTCCGGGCATTTCAAACCAGAATATACCAGAATTTCGCCGCAGACCAGGAGGCAGGGTTTGGACGACGAATGCTTGATGGAAGAAATTTAATGGAAATAGGTGCAACTTTTGGAACAGGCTTTGACTTTGAAGCGCCGGATAAAAAAATATTTCGTATAGATTTGAGGAATTTTATAGGCTTAACGCCCATGGGCGTAATCAATAATAGAAACGCCTACAACAACTATTTTCTTTTATCTGTAGGATACCTATGGTAATGGATAAATAAATAAGACCATTAAAAATAAAAATGCCCGGAATTACCCGGGCATTTTATTGCCATGATGTTAAAAAAAAGATATATACCGGTTAATGACGTACTCATAAACCGGCAATCATTTAGTCTGCATTATCGTGCAGAAATTTATTGTTACCAAGAATGTCGT
>JBKBXU010000332.1:0-5035 GCA_046313675.1 Cytophagaceae bacterium | reverse complement strand
AAGTTCCGATGATCGGGTCACCTCCAATGCCAATTGCTGTAGAAATCCCCAGACCTGCTTTTACTATCTGGTCGGCTGCTTCGTACGTCAAAGTTCCTGATTTAGACACTATGCCGATACGTCCTTTTTTAAATACAAAGCCCGGCATGATTCCAACTTTAGCTTCGCCAGGAGTAATTACTCCTGGGCAATTTGGCCCAACTAATACTACGCCTCTTTTCTTAATATACTCTTTGGCATAGATCATATCTTTAGTAGGTATACCTTCCGTAATGCAAATAATTACTTTGATGCCTGCGTCAGCCGCTTCCATAATAGCGTCTGCTGCAAAGGCAGGTGGTACAAAGATTATTGAAACATCAGCCCCTGTTGATTTAACTGCTTCTTCTACGGTATTGAATACAGGTTTTTCCAGATGTTTAGAGCCTCCTTTTCCAGGTGTTACTCCACCAACAAGGTTGGTGCCGTATTCGATCATCTGACCGGCATGAAATGAACCTTCAGATCCGGTGAAACCTTGAACTATGACTTTTGAATTTTTATTTACTAATACACTCATGTTTATATCAATGTTGATGGGACATATAGGTTTTACAAAAATATGATTTTTTCACTTCTATCAAAAAATGATGACCCTGTTTTCCTAAATTTAATTGATTCTTTAGTAGTTCTCCCTGAATTTAGGGCAATTAACTGTGACTGGTATATTATACCGGATTCTGATATTGCACATTACATAGCTGTCCCATCCAAACCGGGAACCTCTTTCCGTTCCCGGTGCATGATTAGATGCATACCTGTAGCCTGATTCTTCGTCTTCTACGATCTGATTCCCTAATTCACTGAGGAACTCCATGTCTCTTGGCCTCCCTGAAAATGCCGACACTTCTTCTCCACTCCGATTAGAAAGTTGTCTGACTCTTGAAGAGCCAAGCTGCTCAGGGAAGGGATATCTTCTGCTGACATCATCCAGGTAATCTGTGCTCGTAAAACGATAAGAAGCTTCAAATTCTACATCCCATTGTATGTTAATTTTGTACCTGAATCCGGCTCCTAAGGGAATGGCGAGGTTAATGGCTGAATATTGCCTGTTTTCAGTACGAAGGGGACGTAAATCTACCCAGCGACCGTCCACATCTTTTGCCTTCGGATTGTGATGAAATATAATCAAACCATAAAGAAAATATATATTATATATGGGTCTTTTACGATCATGATCTAAACTGGGGATAAGGTCTAATTGCCCAATTACTGCCAGTTCTTTTATGTCGTTGCGGAAGTGAAGATTCCTCGTATACATAAAATGCTCAAGTTCCTTGTTTTGAAATGTTGAAATATAATCATCCCCGATTAGCCTGGCCCAATTTAATTCAATCATAATATGTGATCGGGGAGAGACCTGTCTATTGATATGTAAGCCCAATCCAGGCCTCAATAAACTTGGATGTGTTCCTATGTCTCCCTGAAAAAAGGTAGAATTTAAGCTTAAACCGAAACCTGTATACCGACAACGTGGATTATAGTTTTGACTGAATGCATTAAATACTATAAAACAGTAAAATATACAACAAAGCCAATATTTTTTATTCCACGTCATTTAGGCTTAATGAAGTTGTGATGTATTATAATTTACTTTAAAATTACATCTTTTTTTTGAAGAAACTACAAAAAACGAAAGGAAGGAGTTAATAAAAAAATAAGCGGCTAATACTTTAATTAAGTGATTAGCCGCTTATTATAAAATTAAATTCAACAATTATGCATGAACTGCTTTGCGGTTAACCATTTCTTCGGCAATTTGGGTCAATTTACCATCTGTTTCTTTTTCCTCCTTCAAAGTTTCCTTCAGGAGGTCTTCCACTTCTTTCAATTTTAGCATTCTGGCATAGGTACATGCTGTACCATAACTTGCTATTTCATAATGTTCAACCTTTTGTGCTGCACCTATCAACGCAGCGTCAAGCGTATCAGCATCTTTTACTTCATCAAACATTTCCTCTGCTTCGTGGATGAGGCCTTCCATAGCAGCACATTTCTTTCCTGTGGGATCAATGTCTAATATTCCCGCGATTTTTTCCAAACGTTCAATTTGGCTTTTGGTTTGCTGTAAATGATGTTCAAATCCTTTCTTTAGTTCTTCATTGGATACTTTTTCTGCCATTTTGGGGAGTGCTTTTTCTAATTGGCTTTCTGCATTATACAGATCTTTTACAAAATCGATTAACAGGTCATTTAAATTTTGAATTTTCATATTTCTGGGTTTTTGGTTTTTCTTTTCAACCAGTTTTGTATTCCAATGTTTACTTTGACAGAAAAATTTAGTTAGCAATCTTGGGAAAATTATCTTTTTTTATTAAAATGTTTATCAGGTAGTTAAATAAGATAAACTTCTTTTTATCAAAAGTAAACATATTCATTGCTATCCTGTATTTATCATAGGAGGTAATACATATAAATGAAACTTCTGACAAAAAATAAGCTTATCATAACCTATGGCCTTTCCATTGTAAATTTGGTAGTGATTGTGCTGTTTACCTTATTGGTTACTAATCATAGGTACAACAAGTTGTATTATGAAGAAAATGTCTTCAGCCTTATTCATAACCTGGAAAACCTGATTCTGGATCTTACAAAAAGTGAGACGGATGTAAAAAATTACATCATTACATCTGACAATTCCTATATACAACATTACCAAAGGCATAAGGATGTTCTGTATAAAAAGATAAGTCAGATTGATAGTTTAATTGATGATAATGATCAGGTACAGTTCTCTAAAATTGAGCATTTGAACGAATTAATTGATGCACGTCTTTTTCTACTGGATCATGCTATCGAGATTCGTGAAAATGGTCGTGTGGAGGATGCCTCTTATTTCCTGGAATCCTTTAATGATAAGGTATATATGGAAAAGATTTCGGAGATTAAGACGGATATAATTCAGATACAGAAGGAACTTATTAGAGATGAGAAAGAACGAATAGAAGATTCTCTTCAATACCGGGAGTATATTTTACTATCAGCTTCTATGGCCTCTCTGATAATATCTCTGATTGCATTGGGTACAATTGTTCGGGATTTACGAATACGAATGCTTAATGAGAAAAAGCTGATAAAAATAAATCAGGATAAGGATAGATTCTTCTCCATTATTAGCCATGATTTAAAAGGTCCAGCATCTAACCTAATAGCCTTGTGTGATATTGTTAAAAATGAAGAATTATCGCCTGAGGAGAAAGAAAACCTTCTTAAAATGATAGAAAATGCGTCAAGGCAAAATTATAATCTATTAATAAGCTTGCTGGATTGGGCAAAAATGCAAATGGGTGAGATTTCGTTCAACCCAAAAATTATTAATTTAATTGATTTAGTTAATGAAAACATCTCCTTGTATTTTGAGGTGGCTCAAACCAAAGGGATCAAACTTCTTAATGAAGTACCTCAAAAAGTTTTTGTCTATGCCGATATGAATATGGTAAATACTGTGTTCAGAAATACCATTAATAATGCGATTAAGTATACCAGTAATGGAGGTTTTGTTAAGATATCTGTTTCAGAGAGAGATAAAGAATTTGTTGTAAAAATTAAAGATTCCGGGATTGGGATGAATAAGGAAACGCTTGATAAACTTTTTAAACTTGGTTTCCAACGTAGCATGAAAGGGACTAATGGAGAAGAGGGTACAGGCCTGGGTTTATTGCTTTGTGAGGAATTTATAAAGAAATGTCATGGCCATATAAGGGTTGAAAGCGAAAAAGGTAAAGGTACTACAGTGTATTTTTCTTTACCCAAAATGGAGGTAGGCCAAAAAGAAAAATTGGAGCCTGAAGGGAATATTGAATAGAGGGCGCCTTTTAGTGAAAGGCGCCCTCCTGGTTTATTTTACCAGTTTTTTATATTTGAATTGTTTAGGTTCTGATTCTCCCAGGCGTTTTCTGCGGTTTTCTTCATAATCGGAGAAGTTTCCTTCAAACCAGTATATCTGAGAATCACCTTCAAATGCTAAAATATGGGTGGCAACCCGATCAAGGAACCACCTGTCATGGGAAATAATAACTGCGCAGCCCCCAAAGTTTTCCAGGGCATCTTCAAGTGCTCTTAAGGTATTTACATCCAGGTCATTGGTTGGTTCATCCAGCAATAAAAGATTAGCACCCATTTTCAATGTCATGGCTAAGTGCACCCGGTTTCTTTCCCCTCCGGATAATATACCAACTTTCTTTTCCTGATCGGATCCTGCAAAATTAAATTTGCTTACATAGGCTCTCGCATTGACCTGACGGCCTCCAAGATTTATGAGTTCATTTCCTTCGGATATTAATTCGTATACCGTTTTATTGGGATCTAAAGTATGGTGTTCCTGATCCAGATATCCTATTTCGACAGTTTCTCCTACTTCAAATTCTCCGGCATCAGGTTTTTCCTGACTTGTTATAAGGCGGAATAAGGTTGTTTTACCAGCACCATTGGGCCCTATAATTCCAACAATTCCTCCCTGTGGGAGTGCGAAATCAAGGTTTTCAAAGAGCAACTTATCGCCAAAAGCTTTTGATACATTTCTTGCTTCAATAACTTTCGAGCCTAGTCTGTTTCCTGGAGGAATAAAAAGCTCCAATTTTTCTTCTTTTTGCTTGGCTTCTTCTCCGAGCAATTTTTCATAGGAACTAATTCTGGCTTTGGATTTGGCCTGACGAGCTTTAGGAGACATTCGGATCCATTCCAACTCCCTTTGTAAGGTTTTTTGGCGTTTAGACTCTGTTTTCTCTTCTTTTGCAAGCCTGTTTTGCTTCTGCTCTAACCAGGATGAATAGTTGCCTTTCCATGGAATTCCTTCTCCACGGTCGAGTTCCAGAATCCAACCTGCTACATTATCAAGGAAATACCTGTCGTGCGTTACTGCGATTACAGTTCCTTTATATTGTTGTAAGTGTTGCTCCAACCATAGTACCGATTCGGCATCTAAGTGGTTAGTTGGCTCATCCAATAACAAAACATCGGGTTGTTGCAATAATAAGCGACACAAAGCGACGCGACG
>JBKBXU010000331.1:0-5038 GCA_046313675.1 Cytophagaceae bacterium | reverse complement strand
CCCAGGCCGTTGTCCTTTATTTCCAGGCATACCCAGTTGTCTTCTTCAAAACTCCTTATATTTATCTGTGGAATTCTTTTCGGTGAATGGTATTTAATGGCATTGCTAATTAAATTAAACAGAAGGCTTTCAGCATATTTTTTAGGATAGTTGATAACCGGCATCTCGGTGAAATCACACTGTATGTTTGCGTTGGAATTTATAATTTCACCTTGCAATGTTTCAATTATTGTATTAGTAACTGCGTTTAGGTCCACCTGATCCTTGGAAATGGAATAATCCATTCTCACCTGTGTGGACTCTACCAGTTCCTCGAAGGTTTTATAAAGGAAGTCTGTAATTGGGCTAAGCTTTTCAAGGACCAAAAGTTTTTCTTCCGTAGAATTGCTTTCTTTTATTATATCAGCAAGTAGAGCAAGATTAGAGAGCGGAGCTCTGAGATTGTGTGAAATGATCTGGCAATAATCTTCAAGCTGTTGGTTTTGCTCTGATAGATGCTTAAGCATCTTTGTACGCTCTTTTAGTTTATTATCCAGTTCGTTGTATATGTAAACGTTTTCAATAGAAACAGCTGTAATATCGGCCAGGGCTTGCAACAATTCCACTTCCTCTGTAGTAGGATGATGTGTTTTTGCCCAGTAGTTTCCTATAGCTCCTATGGGATCCATGGTTCTTATGGGTACCATAGCCAGGCTTTTTACGAATGTTGGTCTATATGCTTCTGCCGGAATTCTTTCATCGGCAAAGATGTCTTCAATAATTGCAGGTTTTTTATTGATCATAGCCCATCCGCTAATGCAGTTTTTCATGGGAAACCTGCTTCCTTTCCAAAGGGGAGAAATGGCATCTTCATCAGCGTAGTAGCACTGATTATCTTCACGCAAGATAAATGTAGCCCCGTCGGCTCCTGTAAGTTCCCGGGCAGTAGTGCGGACGATCTGCATAATGGTCTCTATATCCCGCGCCATGGAAAGCTCCTGGACGGTATTGACAAAGAGATCGAGATGCATTTTTTGGCTATACGTTTCCACCTTTTATATGTTAGGGAAGCATAAATATAAGGTATTAATTTGGTTTAAAAATAATAGATTTTAAAATGTACTAGCATTTCTGTTTTTGTTGTTTGAGAATATAATATACTCCTTCCTCATGAGTTCTGCAGGGCTCTAAAGATTTATTAATAATTGAGTAAACGTAGAGTAGAGACAAGGCATGCCTTGTCTCTACTCTACGTTTACATCTACGTTTAACCCACGACCACCCATTGGAACCCAACGTTTTCAAAATCAGGGTAAAATACCATATCATCAGGGATGAACAATCATTTCATGCGATATAGCAATATATTATTGACAATCCACGGAATTGGGCCGGGGAAAGGTTTTATAAATAATTGTTGGCATGAAGTTTCATTCCTTGATACCGGATTTGAACCAGAATCCATGAATAATTACTGTTACTTAACTCTTTCCATGTACTCGCCTGTTTCTGTATTAACCTTGATTTTCTCTCCTATATTAATAAACAGAGGAACCTGTACACTTGCTCCGGTTTCCAGTTCTGCCGGTTTAAGAGTTTTAGTTGCGGTATCACCTTTAATTCCCGGTTCTGTATAAGTTATTTCAAGTTCTACAGTTTTAGGGGGGTGTGCACTTATAATCTGGTCGTTTTCATCAAAAGATAGGGTAACCACCATGTTTTCATTTAAATATTTCAAGCCTTCACCAAAGAGATCCCGTTGTACGGGAAGTTGTTCAAAAGATTCAGGATCCATGCAAACTAGAAAATCCCCCTCCTGATATAGATATTGGAATTCCCTGGAGGTTACCCTCACAATGTCTATTTTTTCTCCTGAGCGGAACCTGATTTCACTTTGCTTTCCTGTTAGTACGTTTCGGCTTTTTACCGAATAGATCGCATTACCCTTTCCCGGTGTGATGTGGGTGTAATCCATTATCTGCACCAATTCACCTTCATACCGTAAAAATGCCCCTCTTGAAATGTCTGACGTAGTTGCCATAATTATTTTTTTAAGCTGTTAATTAAATCAAGCCCTAAATATAATTTGAATATGGTTCTTAATTTTACTTTTTTTGATGGAAAAATTACAACATGACCTTTGCCGGTTTGATTCCTTACGGGTGTAAATATTAGAAGACTTTCGCAATCCTTGAACCTTATAGAGCCTCCATTATTTACTTTAAAACTTACTGGCGTTTCTTTACATAATATTCCTTTGAAAAAGATAAGGTTGTATCTCTGTGAAAATCATGCACCACTATTTCTCCTTCAAAAAACTTCTTTTGAATATCCCCTTCAGTGGCCGTAAACGCAACAGGGAAACTCACTTTGTTCGGCAGGTAAATGGAAGAATCTATATTTAGATTGAGGGAACAATGGCATTTAAAATCGAGGTAAAGTCACCATAAACTTTCTCTGCCTTATTCACAATAGCTTCCAAAGGTTCAGGTTTTCCTTCTTTTTCCGAGATGCTGCGTAGATTATTCAGTTGTTTCTTGTTTTTTTGATCGTCTACCCCTTTTATAAATACCTCTTTAGCCAATTCAATCTCCTGCAGTTCTCTATCCGAGTACTCACTACAGCCAAAGGCTTGAAATAAAATAACAGCAAAGCTTAATATCCTTATAGCCATAATCCGTGATGGAATATAAGAAAAATATCAAAACTTTATAGGTTTCTTTAAAGATAGGAGTGAAATAGAATTGAAGAGCTTTTCCTAAAACTTCACTCCCGCACCAATTAGAAGCCCTAAATTACGGGCATTTAAACTAAAAGAATGAGACTGGTTTGCTAGAAGCGATTGCCTGGCAAATAGATGTAAGGTAAATGCCCCTGTTTTTATATCTAATGATTCCTCAAATGACAAGCCTCCTCCAAGTCTGTCGGAGAATTTTATAAATGGAGGGTATTGCATGATAGGATGGATGACACCTTCTTTAAGGGAAGCCTCACCTGATAAAATATAGCTGATAAAAAAGCCGGGGCCGAAACTAAACCGGACATCTTCACCGAACCCCCACATAAACTGAACTGGAAGTATTAAGTTATTATTTCTCCATCTTAGCAGGCCATATTGAGACTCTTCTTCTCTAGAGTTGCCTCCTTCATAAGACAAGGTGGAGAAAGGATATGGTGAAACTCCGTTACTGGTGTAATGAACATCTATATCTCCTCCGGCACGTTCGTATTGTAATCCCGATTGAATGAAAAAATGTTGGCCAATGTTAAATTGCTTTAAAAAAGAAAAGGAATACCCAAGCATAGGGTGGGTATTGTAATCCTTATTCAGAAACGTATAAGTCCCGGCGCCAGCCCTGACAACAAATGGATGTATGCGCTGTGCACTGCTTTGTAATGAGCTAAAAAGCAGTGCAAGTAAAGTGATAAGGAACAATTTTTTCATTGGAAACAGGAAAATATTACTATCAAAAGTAGAATAAAATATTCAAAAAAAGAACGTCATTCCCTCTGCGAAGAAAAGAAAAAGTGATGGAAGGAATTTAGGCCCAAAGGTTTCTTTGTCTACCAAGAACGGTGGAGTCACAAACTATTTTCATATTATTGAGCAGCAACATGAGCCTTTGCTGGTCAAATGGGATATGTATTTTTCTTCGTAAAATAGCAGCAATCCCTTTGGCATAGTTTGTTATTTACTGATTGATACCAGTATACTGAAAAAGATTGTTTAAATTAAGATGCCTTGTTTGTCAGAGTCGGAATGTTTTTGCTAAGGCTTTACATCTTTTTGCTAAAACCTGTTTGATTTTTCCATAGCGCCCTTTGAGATATTCCAGATTTAATTGTTATTTTCCCTTTTCCTATTCTTCCTTTTTTCCAAATGTTGTATCTTAGTCTTGCCTTATCTACTTTAAACAGATTACCATGTTTGCGCAGGCCAGTTTTTCTATTGAACCATTACAGGCGGAAGAGCTTGACCTTTATTTGTCAAAAGGATGGTTCCGGATGCATCAATACATTTTCACATGTACATATATTCCTCTCAATGATCAGGTATATAGAGTTTACTGGTTAAGGGTGTTGTTAGATCAATTTGACAATGATAAAACCTTAAAGAGGTTATGCAGGCTCAATTCAAAATTTACAGTTAAAATACAGAAGGCATCCATTACTCCGGAGAAAGAAGCCTTATATAGTACCTACCAAACAGGAATTACTTTTAACGTTACGCCGACCCTTGAGCAGCTTTTGTTCGATGATATGAATCTCAATATTTATAATACACTTGAAATTGATGTGTACGATAAAGGTAAACTAATCGGGCTTGGTTATTTTGATATAGGAAAAAATAGTGCCGCAGGAATAACCAGTTTCTATGACCCTGCTTATAAGAAGTTCAGCTTGGGTAAATATATGATATATCAAAAGATGCTGTACTGCAAGGCAGAGAAGATGAAGTATTACTATCTTGGTTACTTTGCGCCAGGTTCTAAGGCTTTTGATTATAAGCTGGACATTGCCAAAGATGCTTTGGAATACTTTGACCTGCCCACACAAAAATGGTTTGATATAAAACTATGGGATTCCGTAAGCGGTTCCATTGAAGAAAACAGGAGAAAGTTGATCAGTTTTCAACAGCAATTAGATAAGGTAAATATCAAAAATCGTTTATTCCGATACCCATATTTTCAAGCCAATCTTTATGCTGAATTGCAAGGGTATGAATTGTTTGACTATTACCTATTTGTTTATTGCTTTGATTTTTCTGCGGATGCTATAAATCCCCTGGTGGTATATGATTTGCGCAACGGACAATATCATTTGCTAAAGTGCCAAAGTGTGGGAAAGTCTGACGGGCCGGAAATGGATACTGAATTATACTCTTTTAACCTGCTTAAAATCGAAGCTTTCCTTTATTCAACACCCAATGAAAAGAAAATGGCCGAAATGGTTTCCAGGGGCTTTCTAAAAGGGAGGAAGGTTGGGGGTGATTCACTGGTTTCCAATAAGTAGCCTCTGCGACTCGGATTTTTATTTTTTTGGGACGTCCTCCCCGCAA
>JBKBXU010000330.1:0-5041 GCA_046313675.1 Cytophagaceae bacterium | reverse complement strand
CGTAGACGCTATGAAACAATATTGCGTGGAAACCCTGGGAGGCATGGCCGATGGCATTTTAAACTCTACGGGCGATGAGTTTATATCAAATGAGATAAAAGAACTATGTATAAAGCTTGTGAAGCATATTCAGGAGGAATCAAAAAAATAAGGTTGCCAGTTACGGCAACCTTATGGAATAAACATTAATTAACCACTTATTTAAACTAAACCTAAATCCTAAATCAAAATCCCCTCTTCCAACCTTATCTTCTATAGCAATAACATTCAACTGAACAAATTGTTTATTTTTTTCTCATTGCTTTCGCATACCCCTTATTATCAAAACCTTCCTTAGGCATTTTTGATGTATAAGATTTTTTCCTCTGTCTTATATTAATTGGTTTCTCTGCCTCACTGATTTTAGGTTCTGAATCAATGGGGCTTCCGTCACCATTAATCAGGTTTCTTCCTACTGAGGGAGTAACATTAGGATGATTTCCGTAATTCATACTCATATCATATCCTTCCATTTCCTCCGTAAAGCAGGCCACCTGAAATCCTGCTGTAGTCAACTCCTCCTCACTTACTGGAAAATCCTGCAACTCTTCTTCATCAGAAAATTTATAAGGGTCAAGTGTTACCCACTCATTATCATCTCTAAGATTACTATAAGCTTCGTACTGCTCCTCACTTAGAATTTCTTTTATAGCATTTTCTCGTGCATATTGTATTCGATCATACTTTGTAGCAACATTTTCTGCATCCATTACACTGCAAGCCTCTTTCAACTCCCGTCCATAAAAGTAATTCAGAGAAGCCAGTTCTCTCGCCTGTTCTTCTGTCAAATTAAGAGCTTCTTTCATCTGACCCGCCTGCTCATTGGCCTGGGTCAAAGCTTCCTCAAATAACACTTGTCTTTGATCGAATGTCAAAGAATCCTTGGTATCCTGAGCATTGGCAAATGTTAAAAAAGAAATTGCCATAAACATTGTTAGATAAATCTTCATCTCTTTCATATCCTTCTCTCTCCTTTATCCTTCTTAAAAAAGAACCAAGCTCCTGATAAAAATGTTATTTAACAGCAAAAAAGACCCTTTAGGGGCCTTTTTTTTATTTCTTTTGGTCAACCGACTAAATTGGTTCCCGAAATTCTTCCTGTGGTTCGCCTGGCCCCATAAATGGTTCTGGTTGACCAATACGAGGACAATAAGGACACTTCATTTTAACATGGTTTTCAATCCCCTCCTCCGGTTCAACTATAATCAGTGGATTATCCTGAGAAGGCTTGGGCGATACCATATCAGGCTGACGGGACCAGGGATAACTTTTATAATCTATTTCGACCGATCCCTGTACATAAGCATTGATCTCATCATCCATTCTTGAAATTACAGTCCCTCCTTCACTTCGGTATTCATCAATATTTTCTCTAACCTGTCCATGAGCTGATTCCATAAGAAAACAGGCAGCTAAAATGGTAAATAAGAATTTAAATCCCTTCATATCGTTTCCCCTCTATTGTTTTTAATAAAACATATTCACGGGAAAGAAAGTTTTTAACCCTTAATAAGAAGGATTTTAATGAAGGAAAGCAGCTTACCCTTTTGAAAGCTCATTGGCTCTCTTTTCTGCTGCTTTTAAAGCATCAATAATATTTTGTCCTACAGAACATTCTTCAAACTTATTTAAGGCAGCCTCTGTGGTTCCTCCCTTTGATGCAACAGAACTAATTAGCTGATCAAGTGAAGCTTTGTTATTATTAATAATTTGAAAAGATCCAAGCATAGTTTGTCTCACCAACATTGTAGCAACAGCTTCATCCATTCCCATTTGCTTACCTGCTTCAATCATATGCTTTACAAAATAAAAGAAGTAGGCAGGCCCGCTCCCGCTGATAGCAGTAACTGCATCCAGCATCCCTTCATTTTTCATGAAAATGGATTTACCCGTTGTTTCCAACAAAGTATCAATAATACTTATATTTTCAAATGAAGACTCTTTATTGACTGTAAACGCGGTAATACCGAACCCTAATTGGGCAGGTGTGTTAGGCATAGCACGTGCTACTTTTTCATGATCAAGACAGGTTGATATCGTTTTTATTTTAATACCAGCCATAATAGAAATTATAATCTGCCTTTTCTTAAGCAATGGTTTAAGTTCTATGGCAAGCACTTTGAAATCCTGAGGTTTAACAGCCAGAATAATTATATCAAAGGAAGAAATATCTTTATCGACGCCGTCTTTTAATATTGCTACACCTTCTTTCTCCAACTCTATTCTTTTCTCCTCATGCTTTTCTATAATAAGCAGGTTATCTTTTGTAGCAATATTACTTCTTACAAAGGCTCGGGCATAAGTCGTCCCCATGTTACCGCCTCCTATAATCGCAATCTTCATGAATTATTATGGATTAAAAATTAAACATTCTGCATCACCTCTTCTAAAGCAGATTTATTAGCTGAAACAATATCTTCAACAAGGTTTTCAGTTATTGCTGTAGAAACAAAAAGAGCTTCATATTGAGATGGAGCCAGATAGATACCCTTGTCAAGCATTGCTTTAAAATATTTCCCAAACAAAGTAGTATCGGAAGTTTTTGCATCGGAAAAATTATTCACTTTCGTGTCTGTAAAGAAAAGTGTAAACATTGAGCCGATATGGTTGATCGTAAAGTTCAGATTCAAATCACTAAGATTTCCCCTTATACCTTCAACGATAATTGATGTTGTATTCTCCAGAGTTCTGTAGACTTCAGGATATTCATTCAGATAGTTCAACATAGCCATGCCTGCAGCCATAGAAACCGGATTACCAGATAAAGTACCAGCCTGATAAATCGGTCCTGCGGGAGAGACATAATCCATCAATTCCTGTTTTCCACCATAAGCTCCTACGGGCATTCCTCCACCAATAATCTTCCCAAGGGTAGTCAAGTCAGGCGTAACACCCAATATTTCCTGGGCACCCCCACGTGACAGGCGGAATCCAGTCATAACCTCATCAAAAATAAGGATTATCCCTTCCTGATCACAAATTTTTCTCAAGCCCTCTAAAAAGCCCTTCTGAGGAAGAACACATCCCATGTTACCTGCAACAGGTTCCAGGATGATGGCTGCTATTTTACCTTTATTTGTTTGAACTAATGTTTCAATAAAAGCTAAATCATTAAAAGGGGCTGTCAACGTATCATTTGCCGTTCCCTGAGTTACCCCTGGGCTATCCGGATGTCCCATAGTCACTGCACCGCTTCCGGCTGCAATCAAAAATGAATCACCATGGCCGTGATAACAGCCCTCGAATTTAATTATTTTCTCTCTGCCTGTAACTCCCCTGGCTACACGAATTGCAGACATGGTAGCCTCAGTACCACTGTTTACCATACGAACCTTTTCAATCGAAGGAATCATATTCACAATCAATTCTGCAATTTCTACTTCACGTCTGGTTGGCGCACCAAAAGAAAGAGAATTCTGAATAGCATCTGCCACAGCCTTCTCTATCAACTCATGGCCATGCCCAAGGATCATAGGCCCCCAGGAATTGATCATCTCAATAAATTTATTCCCATCCTCATCAAAAAGATAAGCTCCTTTTGCTTTTGCAATAAATAAAGGTTCGCCTCCAACGGCTTTGAATGCCCTGACGGGGGAATTCACACCACCTGGAATAACCTTTTGGGCTCTCTTAAAAAGATCGCGGCTGCTATCATTGATCATTTCTTTTTCTTTGGATTTAAGTCTTCGGCAGAGATGTATTCCGGTCTTTTAAACTCAGAAACCGGTTTAAGATAAGAATTTTCAAATCTAATAACAGGAACTACCTGGTTGCTATTTGAACAAGAGTAATCAAAAGCACCCATAGTGGTTCCATTCAATTGACCACACTTTCTGACATCATCATTAAATACATTTCCGTACTTTTTAAGATGCATGCCAAAAACATACATTAACTCATATCCCTGATAAGAATAAACCGAAGGGAAAACGTCAAGTTTTTTGATATAGGCCTTTTTAAAGTTCCGAACCGATGGATTGGTGTAATCAATATACTCAGGCATCAAAAAATGCACCTTCCTTCTCTCAAGCTGGTCGTAGGACATCAACTGAATGTTGATCCATTCTGAGTACCCTACAATGGGTATATCCATTCGCATAACATCCATAGAACTCACAACCGTGGCCGCCACAACCTGATCGGATGAAGGAACAAAGATGTGATTAACCTTAGTAAGAGCAAGTGAGTCTCCAAGGGCAGTCTTAATCTCTCTCACGCTATTTTTGTTAACCTTCAAAAATTTATGAATAGTATAATTTAGGTGTTTTAAAGAATCTCTATAGGCATAGGCTATAACGGAATCTTTGGAAGATTCACCATATAAAATAATAACCCTGTTTCTTAAAGAATCTGATTTACCTGCAAGCGTAGCCATTTTATGCGCCTGAGTCTCCAGAGCCGGCTGGTACAAATACATAAATTCATTATTTTTAACCAGGGATAAACTATTGCCAAATGGATTCACAACGTTGATCTGATTATTGTAAGCGAACTCCCCCAGCATTTCGTGGTGATGGGCAAACACCGGCCCAATGATCAAATCCATGGTCTTTAATTCCGGCTTAGCTAAAAGCTGAGCAAATTTTGCGCTGTCACGTTCTGTTTCATAAGCAAACAACTTAATACTAACACCTTGTTTTTTAAGACTATCAACAGCTATTCTTATCCCTTCATACATGTCAATCACAAACTGATTCGGACGATTACGTTTATCGGGTTCAAGTGACCCAAGCATAAATGGAAAAAGTACGGCTACATTATATACTTCTTTTATCTCTGTCGGTTTTCTGCGTTTCTTAAATTTAGAAGCATCCAATTTGAACTCCTGAATAAGATACTGCTGAAGCATCATTTCCTTCTCACTTATAAATGGCCCTGAAAGTCTTTCTGCCAAAACTTTAGCGATACTGGCATCATCAGGAAAGTCTTTTTGTATTTGAATTAAGGTATCTAAAGGCTCCAGCTTTCTGAAATAATATGTTTTCATATTATCCAGATCTTC
>JBKBXU010000329.1:0-5045 GCA_046313675.1 Cytophagaceae bacterium | reverse complement strand
GGATATCTCTGAACATTACGAGCAAAATGTACAGGGTATTCTTTTTGGTACGCTGAAGGCAAAAGGGCAATTGGTAGCGCCTAATAAAACTACCGCCATTCGCTTCAGGGAATATTTTAAGCAAATAAAGAAAGTTAGCTGCGAAGTGCTTATCTCAGCGCCTGATGTAAGGGAAAATCATGATGATGTTTTTGAAGAAAGCGATGATGTAGTATTGAAGTTCTGGAAAGCAATGATGGACAAATACAATAAGCCGGAAACTTATGAAAAATCCCTTATAAATGCTTTTAAAAAGCAAGATCATCCAGAGATCATCATCGTAGTTGATAAACTTCTGACAGGTTTTGATGCTCCCAATAACTATGTACTTTACCTGACAAGGCCATTAAAAGAACATACGCTTTTACAAGCCATTGCAAGGGTTAATCGATTGGCTCCCGGAAAAGAACATGGCCTTATCATTGACTATTATGGCAACCTTCAAAATCTGGACACTGCACTGGAAACCTATTCAGGAGATAAATTCGAGCAGGAAGATCTTCAAGGCACTTTAACCAATATTGGTGAAGAAATTAAAAAATTACCCCAAGCTCATTCAGAAGTGTGGGATATTTTTAAAGAAATCAAAAACAAGTACGATGAACCCGCTTATGAAGAGCTGTTGCAGGATGAAGCAAAAAGGCACTTATTCTATGAAAAAGTATCTGTTTTTGCACGTCTGTTAAAACTTGCCCTTGCCAGCTTTGAATTTGTCACAAAAACTCCGGAAAAACAAATAAATAAATACAAACAGGATGCTAAATTCTTTCTTGCATTAAGAATTTCTGTGAAGCGAAGATATTTTGATGATTTGGAGTATAAAGAATATGAATCTCAGGTTCAGAAATTGATTGATAAACATATTACTACCGAAGGTGAAGTTTTAAGAATAACAGATTTGGTCAATGTTTTTGATAAAGAACAGCGAGAACAGGAGGTGGAAAAGCTTACGAGCAAAGCAGCGAAAGCAGACCATATTGCCAGCAGAACTATTAAGGCTATCAATGTTAAAATGGATGAAGATCCTGTGTTCTATAAAAAGCTTTCGCAGCTTATAAAAGATGCTATTCAGGAGTATCACCAACAAAGGATTTCAGAAGCTGAGTATCTGAAAAAAGCTAAAGAATACGAAGACACCTTTTTCAACGGTCGTAAGGATAATATTCCGGAAGTTATTGCAGGTAATGATACTGCTATTTCAATTTATAATCTGGTAATAGAAATATTTAAAGACCATATTCAGGAGAAAGATTTGGCTGCTACCATTTCGGCTAGAATTGACGAAATCATAAGATTGAATGTGTTTGAAAATGGGAATCCAATAATTGATTGGCAGAATAAATCCGATATTGAAGGTAAAACAAGGATTGATATAGATGATTATCTCTTCGAACTACAAAATACCTGTAAAAAGGATTTTCCTTTAAATTTAATTGATGAATTGGTTGAAGAAGCCTTAAAGGTTGCGAAGGTAAAGTATAGTTAATTGATAATGGATAATGGATAAATGAAACCGAATATAGTTAAGGATAAAAGTTTTGCATTTGCATTAAGAATTGTAAAGCTTTATAAATATCTGGTAGCAGATAAAAAGGAGTTCGTGATGAGTAAGCAATTGTTAAGGTCTGGGACGGCAATTGGGGCTTTAATTAGGGAAGCTGAACAAGCAGAGAGTAAAGCAGACTTTATTCATAAAATAGCAATTTCTTTAAAAGAGGCTAATGAAACTGAATACTGGCTGGATATCCTTTATCAGTCTGAATACTTGGATGAACCATCCTACAAATTGATTTCTGCTGATATAGCAGAACTTTTAAGGTTACTTATTTCCATTCTTAAATCTTCCAAGGAAAATGGAAAAAGATAATTATACATTGTCAATTATCCATTGTCAATTAGAATTTGGCAGCCGCCAAATTAAGTATGAGCTTTCATACCAGGACAGGAAAAGTTTGGGTATTAAAGTTTATCCTGACTGTTCAGTTAAAGTCATTGCCCCTATTCATGCTTCTGCGGAAGATGTAGAAGGAAAAATAAGGAAAAAAGCACCTTGGATAATAAAACAGCAAAATGAGTTTTTATCTTATCACCCATTAACACCTCCAAGAAAATTCATTAATGGAGAAACTCACTTATATCTAGGCAGGCAGTATAAGTTGAAAATTGAAACCTCATTAAGTGATGAATTAAAGGTTTACCGTGGCTGGATAACTGTCTATAAACGAGAAGAGAGTAAGACAGAAAAAATATTAAATAATTGGTATAGGGAAAAAGCTAGCAGCTATTTTAATGAAGTTTTGCAACAGATACTTCCTTTGTTCGCCAGGTTTGAGATTGTAGAGCCCAAGCTACAGATTTTAAAAATGTCCACCCGATGGGGAAGCTGTACACCACAAGGTAAAGTGATATTAAATCCGGAACTCATTAAAGCTCCCAAGGGATGTATTGAATACGTAATTATTCATGAGCTTTGCCATCTTGTTCATCATAATCACACTAAAGCATTTTATGACCTTCAGGAGAAAATAATGCCTGACTGGAAAAAGTGGAAAGAGAGATTGGAGAGGAGTTTGGTTTAACAAGGGAAATCTGTAGGGAGTTGCCTACGGCCGGGCTATCCGCTCCAATTATGAGCCTTCTCTCCTCCTGTCCTTGTCGTGGTTTTCGCTTCTATCCCTAACTCAAAAAATCCAATCGCAAGCAGCTGCACACATTCCATAGCCGTACAAGGCTTAGCGCAAACCAAAGCTATGGAATAAGTGCATCTGCTACTGTGAGTAAATAACAGCCTACGGCAGTTATAAAAGCAGCACGTCATTTTAAAAACCATTGTCCATGATTTATAAATTCCTTATTTTCCACGCATGAACATCCGGCTATCTCAAGACCAAAAGATTAAAATTCTGAACTCTGAAGACTTATACAAAGTCATGCAGCAGGTGTTGTTGCGTGAAAACAAGATAGACCGGAACAAGGAGCACTCCTGCCTGCCGGCAGGCAGGTCTGGATAGTGTTCCTGGCAAATAACAACCAGATCCTGCTTATCGAGCTTATCAGCTTAGGCACGGTAAATAAAACACTGGTGGAGCCTATGGAGTGTTTAGATTTGCTTTGCAAAAACGGGCTGTTAAAATTATTATGGTTCATAATCATCCGAGTGGCGAACTTGAACCTTCGTATGGTGATATTCAAATTACTGATAAAATGGTTGCGATAGGTAAATTTGTTAATGTGCCTGTTATTGATCACCTGATTATTACCAAAAAAGACTTTTATAGTTTTATTGATTCCGGCCTTCTTTCTAAAATTGAGAAGGAAAGTAAATATGACTTAACTTTTAGCAAGGTTGATTCTCTGAAAGAAGAGATTAAATCTATTGAAAGCAAAAAAGCCACGGAAATGGCAAAGAAGATGTTGGAAGACAATCTTCCTATAGAGGCCATTGAAAATATACGGGGTTAACAAAAAAGCAAATAGAGAAGCTTTCTAAAAAATAAAAAGCCACCTTGCTTTTTCAAAAGCACCTCTTTACCTTTATTCAGTATGTTTTGACTTAAAATAGTCTTCAAAATCTGACTTACCGTTTAGGTAATATAGATAAGTCAGGACGAATAGTATTCAATCTTTAATATTCTGCGTATTAATAACTCTTCATGCATAGAAACTATTTCAGCAAATAAAATCCTGTTTCGCTTTTAAACGCAAATCAAGATTATAATTTGTAAAATTTCAAAACCCCAATTTATGGCTTCAAAGATTCTAATTATAGAAGACGATTTACGAGTGGCAGAACTCATTCAAAGAGGGCTGCAAGAACAGGGCTTTTCTCCGACTTTGGCGTATGACGGACTTTCGGGAAAGAAACTTACACAACAAAATGACTATGACCTGATTATTACCGACATTATTTTACCAAAAATGGACGGGCTTGACTTATGTAAATTTATTCGGGAGACCAAACCCGATACACCAATTATTATGCTGACCGCATTGGGAACAACTGACGACAAGGTGGAGGGATTTGACTCAGGAGCAGACGACTATTTGGTTAAACCGTTTGAAATGCGAGAACTTTTAGTTCGCATCCGTGCTTTGCTAAAAAGAAATAACAAAACAACAAACAATACTGGCAATATCTTAATGTATGCCGACCTTGAAATGAATTTGCATGCAAAACTTGTAAAGAGAAATGGAATTGAAATTAACTTGACACCGAAAGAATTTAATCTTTTGGAATATATGCTTCGTAATCCTGAAAGAGTTTTATCAAGAATAGAAATTGCAGAGAAGGTCTGGGAAACTCATTTTGATACAGGTACAAATTTTATTGATGTTTACATCAATTATTTAAGAAAGAAAATTGAAAAACAATTTGACAAAAAACTCATTCACACCAAATCGGGAATGGGCTTTATTTTAAGTGATAAGTTCTGAGTGATGAGAGATAAATTAGGAATAATAAGATATGAGTGAAGGAAAATCAATATTGAAAGAGAAATCTTTTTTATTTGCTTTAAGAGTTGTTAAACTCTACAAATTACTTTGTGAGGAGAAAAGAGAATTTGTAATGAGCAAGCAGCTATTGCGCTCAGGTACTTCTGTTGGTGCTAATATTCGTGAAGCTCAAAATGCTGAAAGCAAAGCCGATTTTATACACAAACTAGCTATATCTCAAAAAGAATGTGATGAAACCTTGTATTGGTTGGAGCTTCTATTTCATTCTGATTATTTAACAGAAATCGAATTTAATTCTCTAAACAACCATGCAACTGAGTTATTAAAAATGCTTCGTAGTGCCATTCTTACCACCAAAAAAAAATAACTCATAATTCATAATTCATAACTCATAATTCTAAAAGTGAAAATCAGAACACGGCTTACCATATTATTTACACTCATTACTGCTACTATTTTATTGGCGTTTGCTTCTATAATCTATATTTCAGCGAAGGCGAACCGTGAAAAAGAATTTTACTCAGTGCTAAAAAAAGAAGCTCTGACAAAAG
>JBKBXU010000328.1:0-5058 GCA_046313675.1 Cytophagaceae bacterium | reverse complement strand
TGCATGGCGTATATGAGAGACCTACTCTCATCTTATTTATAACACTTCACAAATACCTACAACTGTATTTTGAATTCGTGACACACCGCACTGGGTGGCTGTCGGACAAACTGAACAAGACGTTCGAGAATTTGGGGTTTACAACCAAGACCTTTTTGCTATGGCAGAATGGCTGCAAGAAAAAAACATCACCACTATTGCCATGGAAAGCACTGGTACTTATTGGCAGAATCTCTATGCTGTACTTATCGCCAAAGGTTTTTGCGTTATTCTGTGCAACGGAAAATTTACCAAAAACATCAAAGGAAAGAAAACCGATGTGTTGGATTGCCAATGGATTCAGAAACTGCACACCCTAGGATTACTTTCCGCCAGTTTCTTGCCCGATGGCAAAACAGAAGAGCTTCGCACTTATTGCAGACATCGATCTAATTTACTTCACAATGCTGCTTCTACCTCCAAAAAGATGCAGAAATACCTGCGCCTGCTCAATCTGCGGCTCGATGTAGTGGTCAATGACATTTGCGGGCTTACCGGCTTGGCAATCATACGAGCCATTTGTGGTGGCGAATCAAACCCTCAAAAACTAGCTTCGCTACGCCATGGCAACTGCCGAAAAAGCGAAGAAGAAATTGCGCTGGCTTTACAATCCAATGGCAGAAAAGACTACCTTTTTGCGCTCCAACAAGAACTCGAAACTTACAACCATCTGCAAAACAAGGTAGCACAAGTAGATGTAGAAATACAGAAGATGCTTGATGAAATCATCGACTCAGATGACAACAAAAGACAACACCACATCGAGCCAAAACCACACAAAAGAATCAACAAAAACACTCCAAAGGACATCGATTTGAACCTGAAATCTTACCAAATGTTTGAAGGGACGGACTTGTTGGCTATTGAAGGCATGAGTTATTCCACAGTTCTCTCACTAATGAGCGAAGTGGGTTTGGAAGGAATCAAGAAATTCAAGACCGCCAAGCATTTTACCAGTTGGTTACGGTTAGCACCAAACAACAAGGTAAGCGGAGGCAAAGTATTGTCGAGCAAAGTACCCAAAGGAAGCAATCGACTCAAAATAGCCTTGAGAAATGCCGCCAATGCCATAGGTAATCTCAAAGACTCAACACCTTTGAGAGATTTTTTTCAAAGAATCAGCTTTAGGAAAGGAAGGGTGTCAGCAATAAGTGCCACAGCACGAAAATTAGCAGTTATAATATGGAACATGGTAGTAAAGGGAACACCTTATATAAATCCAGAAGAATACTTATTCTTAGATCAAAAAAGAAAACTAGGATTGGTAAAGAGAATTAAAAAACAAATCGATAAATTTGGATTGACTGATACGGAATTAGGTTTTTCAACTAACTGATATTCAACAACCTAAAAATACGTTAGTCAGAAGCAAAACAACCGGCCTTTGCACTTTTTATTGAGCATTTTATTGAATAATTGCACATTTTGTTGTGCTTTTTTGTATCTTTGCAAAAATGGCCTATTAATAAAATGGAAACACTTTATCAGAAATTTGAAACCCTTTTGAAAAATACGACAACGGATTTCAAACGATATTTATATGAAAGAGTATCTTGGGAAAGTCGTATGATTGGCATTATTGGTGCTCGTGGCGTAGGAAAAACAACTATGATTTTGCAATACATTAAGCAAAATCTTAACAGTAAGAAAGCATTGTATGTATCCGCAGACGATATGTATTTTAGTGAAAATAAACTTATTGATTTAGCAGATGAGTTCTATAAAAATGCAGGAGAGTATTTATTTATTGATGAAATTCATAAATACGCAAATTGGTCACGAGAATTGAAAAACATTTACGATTCATTTCCTACATTAAAAGTTGTATTCACAGGTTCTTCAGTGTTAGATATTCTTAAAGGTTCTTCCGATTTAAGCCGTCGTGCAATAATCTATAAATTGCAAGGACTTTCATTTCGTGAATACTTGAATTTTTTTCATAATTACGACATTGAAGTATTTTCTTTGCAA
Organism: Cytophagaceae bacterium; assembly: GCA_046313675.1. Taxonomy (GTDB): domain Bacteria; phylum Bacteroidota; class Bacteroidia; order Cytophagales; family Cytophagaceae; genus JBKBXU01. Next base: position 3,048 of record JBKBXU010000328.1, on the reverse strand, counting down.
CAGATTATTAATAATGAGGTTAAACTTGATAATATTAAACATCCTATACCACTGTTTAAAGATTATTTGAAACGCGGATATTATCCTTTCGGGGTTGAAAATGAGATGGATTTACGTTTAGGACAAATAATTGTGCAAACATTAGAAACTGACATACCACAATACGCCAACTTAAATGTTGGAACCAGTAGAAAACTAAAACGATTACTTTCGATTATTGCTGAAAGCGTACCATTTAAGCCCAACATAACCAAAATAGCTGAAATAATCAACGTAAGTCGAAATTCTTTGGACGATTATTTTCTATATATGGAGCATGCAGGTCTTATTGGACAGTTGCGCAATGAAACAAGCGGAATTCGAGGACTTGGAAAGGTTGATACAGTATATTTAGATAATGCAAATATCATATTTAATTTGGTCGGTGATAAATCAAATGTAGGAAATATAAGGGAAACTTTCTTTTTTAATCAAATGCAGGTGAATAATGAAGTAATATCTTCAAAAACAGCCGATTTTGTAATAGATAACTATACGTTTGAAGTTGGTGGTAGCAATAAACAACAAAAACAAATTGAGAAAGATGGTAAATCATTTGTGGTAAAAGATGATATAGAATTTGGTTACCTCAATGTTATCCCCCTTTGGGCTTTTGGTCTAAACTATTAAATGAAAAACATTGATAAAAACAGAAAAAAGCCAGCGTGCAATCGAGTAGACGGCTCTGCCAGCTAGAAAACTGACAGAGTGCGCCTCTCACACCACCGTACGTACGGGTCTCGGCTGCGCTGCAGGCTGGCTCATTGCTAAAACTTTCCACAGGAAAGTTTCTTAACGCAATGCCCCCCTTTGACAGGTTTGGGTATGTACGTCCTGTTCGGTATAGAGCTGGCAATGGCGATGCGGTTCTCGTCAGCGAAAGCTTTGAGTTCCTTTACCGTCATGTCGTCTATACCAGCTGCCCCGTCATTGCTGATAACTTTCTGCAATGCTCTGGTCAGGTTTTTAGGCTGTAATACTTTTTCTATCATAGTTTTCCTTTGTCTGTTTAAGGACAGGCTATCCGCCATGGCGCATTCCTGACCGAATTCAGATACGATTCAGCGTTCGTCCTTCATCACTTTTGTGAGACCTCCGGCTTTATCCTTTTGGTGCCGGATCGTGTTCCGGTGACTACTATCCCGATAGCCTATCGGGACTGAATTCTCTCTGGTCATCACGTGGCCTGTCCCCTCCTGCAAGCTGGCTCTTCGCTAAAAACTTCCACTGGAAGTTTTCTTTACGCTCAGCCCTCCGGGTAATGGCATATTCCTTCCTCCGATTCCTGCGGCATCTACCAGATGAGAATTGTTGGTCAGGGGCGTTACAAAGATGTGCTTGCTTACCCTTCTCAACTGGCCTCTGTATACCGAATCCCTGCCCCGCATGTCTCGCTCCATACACTCCCGTGTATGGCCGCAATACCGGATTTTGCCGTTTGGCTTTATTCACAGGTGTTTAATTTATAAGGTGTTCATGAGGTGCTTCGCAGTTCTTCAGTGCATACCTCACGGTAAACCACCTTGCTACTTGCTAACAGGCTTCACCAACTTGCCTGTAAGGAATCCCGAAGTTTTAGTTCGGGACAGGCATTGCACCCTCTGGAATAATATAGTATCTTCGATACCAGATGCCCATACCGGGCACACACAACATATATACCTCAGAGGGGGTTGGCGTTGTTAGTCGGGCTATTTTTTTTAATCCTACTTTTCTGCAAGCGGATATGAACTCCGTTAAAACTGCCCAGCCTCGGTTATACACACGTTAGCCCACATGCGAAAAAAAATCTACAGGTTACCAAAACGGTAACTTTTTTTATTATATTTGCGTTATATCATTAAGAAAGGAAATTGAGAGTAATTGCCAAAAAAACATTAAGGGAATTCTGGGAAAAGCATGCTGATTGTGAGGAACAGTTAAAATCATGGTATCATGAAGCGGAAAGTGCCAATTGGAAATCACCAAATGACATTAAAAGGGATTATCCAAGTGCCAGCATCTTAGCTGATAATAGAGTGGTGTTTAACATTAAAGGCAATAAATACAGGTTAATTGCCAGAATCAATTATGATTATAGCGTGACATGGATAAGATTTGTTGGTACTCATGCAGAATATGATAAGATTGATGCAAATAAAATATAAAAGATATGGAAATCAGGCCCATTAGAAATATAAATAATTACAATGAAGCTCTTGAAAGATTAGAGCTGATTTTTGATGCTAAACAAGGAACGCCAGAGGGTGATGAATTGGAAATATTAACAATTTTAATTGATAAATATGAAAAAGAAAATTTTCTAATTGACTTACCCGACCCTATTGAAGCTGTAAAATTCAGAATGGAGCAGTTAAATATGAAACAGAAGGATTTGGCCGCGACAATTGGTTTTAAAAGCAGGGTAAGTGAAGTATTAAATAGAAAAAGGAAATTAACCCTTGATATGATTCGGAAGTTGCATGAACAATTAAACATCCCGACAAACATCCTGATAAAAGAATACAATATCGCAGAATAAATAGAGTAGAGTAGGTAAAGGGGAATCTCACCCCTAAACCTCTCACATCTTGTCCCGACCTTTAGTCGGGAGAACCGTGCCCCGAAAGCTTTCGGGACAGGCCTTGACAGTCTCCCGTCACACGGCTCTTCCGGAGCAAAATCTCCTAAGGAAGAAAACCATACTGCCAGTGAATGAACATATTCGGGTAGTGTTTAGCTACTCTGGACAGCCACTTGTAGGCATGGCGTTTTAACTGCTTCCTGGACCTCTTAAACTTATTCCTCACCCAAAGCATCAGACGGTGGTTCAGAACCCGAAAGACTGACCGCAACGATGAAAACCTGAACTTCCCATAGAAATTTATCCATCCCCGTATCTTCGGCTCCAGAATCTTTGCAATATCCTGTATCTGCAAATGCAACAGTACATCACCAGACCAGCGAGTTCAGTGGTAGTGTCTATTTCAGAGCTTTTTACTATCTTTAGTGCCGGTGGATACTTTACTG
>JBKBXU010000327.1:0-5083 GCA_046313675.1 Cytophagaceae bacterium | reverse complement strand
AAATTGCTCTTGAACAATAAAAAGCAAGTTTATGGCTGAGTTTTTATAGAAAAAATTAATTGGCCGGACGCCAGTAATTTTAAATAACTTCATTTTTTATAAATCAATATTGCTCTTTTTACCTTCGTGCAAAGGCATAAAAGCGGCTTCTGCCACCTTCAGGCAAAATTTCCTGATAGATAAATACAAGCTTTTGATCTTCAAATACCTTTAGAAACTCATTTTTGGTAAGTTCCTCAAAGTTTTCCGGTTGTTCACCATGATTGGGAAAATAAACAAACAACGAGCCCAGACCAGAGGTTTCTTCTTCATGGATTCTTCCTACAACTCCATGTCTGTCTTTGATCCATCGCATTATTTCTTCATGATTGGTAGTTCTTACGGCTTCTATTTGCATATTTCCTCCCTGATTCTTGTCTTTCCTTTTATTTAAAAAACACAAATTTTAAGACTTTGGTTTACACTGATTTTTAACAAGTTCCTTAAGTGCTCCACCGTCTTGTTCGGGCGGTTGAATTATACTCAAAGAGCCATCCGTTTCAAGAACAATGGCTTCTATAGAATTCATGTCAGGGTTTCCATGCTGCCTTATTGAGGCTATAATCTCCTCCTTTGTGACCCTTTCCTGCTCCATTGTTTTGGTTAGGTATTTTCCCTTATAGTAAAGAATAGATGGTTCTGATTTAATAAGTTTGGTGAATCTTTTTGATCTGTAGGACGTCCAGGTTATAAGGTGTTGAAGAAAAATTAAAATGGCAAATCCAAGTACGCCATCTACAAGAGCAATCTCTTTGTTTACTATAACCGCAGCCAATGTAGAGCCCAGGGCAACTGTAACTATAAAATCGAAAGCATTCATTTTAGATAAGGTTCTTTTGCCGGAAACTCTTAAAAGAAAAATCATAGCTGTATAGGCCATAACGCCAATAATAAAAGTCCTTAGCAAACTCATCCAAGTATCAAAAAAAATCACTTGTAGTGTCATAAAATTCATCGCTTTTTAAAAACAAACAAAATTTTGTCCCTGGTGTTAAACTTTTTATTCAACTAAACAGATTAAAAGACATGAAAAAAAATCTATTTAAAGGAATCATTTTTACGTTAATGGTATTTTTTTTGGCTTCCTGTGCCAAGAGTGGAGCTTTTTTTAGTTATAATCCTAATTCTTACAGATATGTGAAGGCCGATAAAGAAAACACGGGTGAGGCATCAAAAGAGGTTAAAGAAGACCTAACAGCCTCTGCAGAAAAATCTGTAAACACATCTGATTTAAATACGCCTGCTAAATTTGTTGAACGAGCAAATAATGCTAAGCCGGCAAATACTGAAAAAGAAGCAGTGGCTAAAGATATGTCTAAAAAAGATATTAAAAAGGAATTACGTTTAAAGAAAAAGGAAGTTAAAAAAGAAATCAAAGCTATCAAAAAAGCAACTAAGTCAAATGCGGATACTAATACCCTTTTGCTTGTAATAATTGCAATTTTATTGCCTCCATTGGCAGTTGCACTGGTCAGAGGTATAGGAGGGGCTTTTATACTTAATATTATATTGACACTTCTATTTTATATACCAGGATTAATTCATGCACTGATTATTGTTTTAGACGATAATTAGGGCACGCTGAGAAATACCCAAAGTATTGATTTGGAATGCGATACATGGTGTTTTTGAAAATTAAGTGCAAAAGTTTTTCTTTATTCTTTTTCAAAAGGCCCTAATTAATTGTTTCAGATATAAAAAAGCCATATTAAGAAAAATGTGGCTTTTTTATATTTAGTCAATTGATAATCCAAGTTGTTTGATAAAGCTTGTCTTATCCATTTCCTGAACGTCTCCGGGCTGCATTTTATCAAGCTTTATACCTTCGATGCTTACTCTTAATAACCGGAGGGTGGGGAAGCCTGCTTTTGCCGTCATTCTTCGAACCTGTCGGTTTTTGCCCTCCGTCAAGGTTAATTCAATCCATGATGTGGGTTTATTTAGGCGAAAACGAACAGGCGGTTTGCGTTCAGGCAAATTTTTTGGTTCTGAAATTAGCTTTGTTTTGGCAGGTTTGGTATGGTATTCTTTACCTTCAATGCTTATGGTTACCCCATTTTCGAGAATTTTAACGGCTTCTTCTGTGGCAATTCCTTCCACTTGAGACCAGTATGTTCGTTTGTGTCCGTTTTTAGGATCTAAAAGGAGGTTGTTGATTCTTTTATCGTTGGTTAAAAGTAGAAGGCCTTCGCTGTCAGAGTCTAATCGGCCGACAGGATAAATATCTTTAGGAAAAGAATGTAATTCTCCCAGAACCGCCTGGCCATGACCACCGGTAAACTGTGATAACATTCCATATGGTTTGTAGATTTTATAATATTTATACGTGTTCATTATATTTTATTTGGTAATATAAATGTATAGAATCCGGATATGCAGGACAAGATAATTATTATAAAAGGAGATATAACCAAGTTGGAGGTGGACGCTATTGTTAATGCAGCGAACAATTCCCTTTTAGGCGGAGGAGGGGTAGATGGTTCAATTCATAAGGCTGCAGGCCCGGAACTTCTGGAAGCATGTCGGAAGCTTAAGGGTTGCGCCACAGGCGATGCGAAAATAACTCCAGGCTTTCAGCTACCGGCCAAGTATGTTATACATACAGTTGGACCTGTATGGAAAGGAGGAACTGAGAATGAAGCTGAGTTGCTTGCTAGTTGTTATACAAAGTCTTTGACAATTGCTTCTGAAAAGTATTTGTCCACCATAGCTTTTCCTGCTATAAGCACGGGAGTGTATGGGTATCCTTTTGAAGCTGCGACACGAATTGCCATAGAAAAAGTTGCCAGGTTTATGGAAAAACATAGCCATCCTGAAAAAGTTATTTTTTCTTGCTACAATGATGAGTTATACCAGTTATATATTAAAATATGTAAGGAGAAACTATGAAGCATTACACAATTAAAGTTTTTGGAAGAGTTCAGGGCGTAAACTTTAGAGCATCAGCACGAGAAAAAGCAGAGGATTTAGGGCTTGCAGGCATTGTCAGAAATATGCAGGATGGAACAGTATACATGGAAGTCGAAGGCTCAGAAGGGTTGTTGGAAACCTTAGTTGCCTGGTGTCGAAAAGGGCCTTTACTTGCTAAAGTAGACAAGGTGGAGGTAAAAGAAAAAGATCTTAAGCACTATGAACGATTTAAGATTGAACGATAAAATTAAACTCTTCATATATAAAATATAAATATTTAATAATGAGGTTAAAATGTTAAGATATTTATTAACAAAACTAAAAGGTGAAGCTTATTATACTTACTTTTGTAAAAGTTAATAGCAATGGATGGCTCATACAAATTACATAGAATTAAGGAAATATGCGGATTTTCTTTTAGATAACCATCTTGATACCTTTACAAATGAAAATGTACGCTTGGCAAAAGAATATGGCCTACCTGCCAATCAAGTAATATTTAGCTGGAAAGAAGAAGACTATTATCATTTTATAAAAAATCGAACGGAGATCTTTTTAAGGTTTTTTAAACAGGAAGACCCGGTTTTTTCTGCCATTAAGGAACTAGAAAAATGGAAAACTGATACCATTCCTAAAGTGGAAGGTCGGATTTTGCGAATTGAAGACCTTACCGGTTCCTATAACATACGAAAAGTAATTATTACGAAACTACTACCTTGTTATACCAGAGACATAGATCTCTTGCAACAAGTACTTCTTGAGTTCGAAAATTTTTATTGGGGATGGCAAAAAGAAGCTTTTAAAATACTTTTTGAAATGCAGAGCAGTCTGTTAATTGAGGAAATTAATAAACAAACAAAGGAGCTTTCGGAAAAAAATAAAGAGTTGGTAAAAATTAACTCAGACCTGGATAATTTTATATACACCGCTTCACATGATTTAAAAGCACCGGTTTCAAATATTGAAGGCCTTATTGACACCTTACAGGATCTTTTGATGGAAAAAGATGTCGAAGATGAAGAGGTAAATATGATATTTAACATGATCAGCAAGTCTATTAATCGCTTTCAGGGAACTTTAAAAGATTTAACGGAGATAAGTAAGGTACAGAAAGATGTTAACCTGGATGTATCGGAAATAAATGTTGAAGAGATTATCAAAGAAGTGTTAATTCTCATAGAACATGGTGTTCGGGAAAGTGGGGCAATAATTAGGTTTAATACGTTAAATTGTCAAACCGTTCATTTTTCAAGAAATAACTTCAGGAGTATTGTTTATAATCTGGTTTCGAATGCAATAAAATACCGGCACACCGATAGAAAACCAGAAATTCTTATTAGCGCAGAGGAAACTGAAGATTATTTCATTTTAAAGGTTAGTGATAATGGTATGGGGATTGAAAAAGAACACATCCCTCGTATGTTTGAAATGTTCAGGCGCATGCACAATCATGTTGAAGGAACCGGTATAGGCCTATATCTGGTTAAAAGAATTATGCAAAATGCAGGAGGTAAAATTGAAGTTGACACAGTATTAGATAAAGGCACTACTTTTACCCTCTATTTTAAACGGTCATAAGGGTGTTATACATTACACTTTAGTGACAAAATAATTGCTTGAAATGAAAATCTCATCGTATTTTTTAACAGCACTTATCTTTATAATCTTTTCCGGTTCCTCCTGTTCAGAATCACGGAAGGTAAATGAATTATCAGAAACGAAAAAATCATTAAAGACTATGGAAAAAATTACACTTGGTGCCGGTTGCTTTTGGTGTGTAGAAGCAGTTTTTCAAAATCTCAAAGGAGTAGAATCTGTTGTTTCGGGATATTCCGGTGGCGAGGTTAAAAATCCATCCTATAAGCAAGTGGTGACGGGAAGTACCGGACATGCAGAAGTTGTTCAGATTTCCTATGAACCATCTGAAATAAGTTTCCAGGAAATTTTGGAGGTGTTTTTTGAAACCCATGATCCAACTACCCTAAACCGACAAGGTGCTGACGAAGGTACGCAATATCGGTCTGCTATTTTTTATCACTCAGAAGAGCAAAGAAAAATAGCAGAAGAAATCATCACTGAACTTAATCAGGCAAAAGTTTTTGAAGCACCTGTTGTTACCGAAGTAAGCCCTTTC
>JBKBXU010000326.1:0-5085 GCA_046313675.1 Cytophagaceae bacterium | reverse complement strand
TGATAATGGCTACCAAGGTTTATAACAAAGTTAGCTCTCTTACCTTAATGGCATCTATAAACAATTTGGCCGCATCAACCTACTGCATCACAAACGATACAGCTTCTTAAAGTTTTTTATCTTTTTTAGCACTTTTATCATATGTATCAAACATTTCAGTATATGACCGGCTGATGCGTAATTCCGGTGCATTTCTTGAATTAAGGGTCAATTCAAGTTTTCCATTAATGTTAAATAAGATAAAATCCGGAATAATATACTGTGTCTTTACATCTTCCCCTGAACCTCCTCCTGGCTTGGGATTCAATTTTGTTATAAGCCTGATAGACTCTTTAAGCTCCTCATCATTCAGATTAAGCCTCTTTTGAATCTTATCATAATGTTTTTTTGTAAACTCCTCAAAACATTCATTAATAATACTTTTAGCAGCGAGAACCATCGGATCTATCTGATCCCTCTTCTCTAATTGCAAAATCAGGCATTCTTTAAGGTCTCTTGCTGCAATACCGGCAGGTTCAAAGTCTTGTATTTTAAACAATACTTCTTCAACTTCTTCCACACTGGTTTCAAGACTTTGTGTAAAGGCAAGATCGTTGACAATCATTTCGGGATCTCTTCGCATATACCCGTCATTATCAATGCTACCTATCAGCTGCTTACCTATGATCGTCTGTCTTTCATCTAACTTAAGGTATCCCAATTGAGCAAGAAGTGTTTCAGTAAGAGATGTGGCATTTGCAATTGGAATCTCCCGGTCATCCTCATCTGATTGTCCATCGCCTTGCATTTTATATCCGCTCACATCATCGTCTCTGATATATTCACCCACATTAATTTCATCGTACTCCTCGGTAGGTTCCTCGCTGTACGGATCTTCATCCGAATTATCATCATATGTTTCCTCCTTCCCTTCCTCAAGGGCAGGATTGATCTCCATTTCCTCCTCAATTCTGGACTCCAGTTCTGCTGTTGGAACCTGCAGAAGCTTAATAAACTGAATCTGCTGAGGAGACAGCTTTTGTGATAAGATTTGAGATAAACCTAATTTCTGCATAAAAAATAATCTAAGAGGTCGGACATAATCAAAAAACTGTTATTCTGACTACAAACAAAATTATTATATTTTATCAATTCTTTGACTAAAATAGTAAAATATCCTTTTTTTGCTAACGATTTAAAAAGTATTAATGTTTGTCTTCTACGGAAAACGAATTTTTGAAACTAACAGTTTCAAAAATTCAAACCCAAAAAGCAACGTATCACCTGAAGGAAATGACTAAAATAAAAATTAAAGAACTTCTTGAGCATGGAGAAGCCGGTAAAGAAGTAACTGTAAGAGGTTGGGTAAGAAACAAAAGAGAAAGCAAAAATGTTGCTTTCATTACGCTCAATGATGGTTCAACCATTCACAGCATCCAAATAGTTGCCGACGCAGAAAATTTTAAAGAAGATATTCTTCGTCAGGTTACCACCGGGGCATGCCTCAACGTAAAAGGTATACTGATAGAATCTCCTGGCAAAGGACAGCGAGTTGAAGTCCAGGCATCAGGTATATCTATATACGGTGCCGCAGATCCGGAGAAGTATCCTCTTCAGCCCAAGGAACACTCTATGGAATTCCTGAGAGAGATCGCTCATTTAAGGCCAAGGACAAATACATTCGGAGCTGTATTCCGCTTGCGACATGCCATGTCTTTTGCCATACATAAATATTTCAACGATAACGGATTCTTTTATTTACATACACCTATCATTACAGGTGCCGATGCAGAAGGAGCAGGTGAAATGTTCAGGGTTACAACCTTAAACCCTTTAAATCCTCCCAAAGACGAGAGCGGAAATGTCGATTATAATGAAGACTTCTTTGGAAAAAAGACCAATCTTACCGTGTCCGGGCAGCTTGAAGGCGAACTTGGTGCCATGGCTTTGGGTGCCATATATACTTTTGGACCTACCTTCCGTGCAGAAAATTCAAACACGGCCAGACACCTTGCCGAGTTTTGGATGATCGAACCGGAAGTCGCCTTTAATGACATTGAAGATAATATGAATCTTGCAGAAGACTTCCTTAAATACGTTATCCGATATGCACTTGAAAATTGCAAAGATGACCTGGACTTTCTGGATAAAAGATATGCAAAAGAAGAAAGCAAAAAGAAACAAGATGAGCGAAGTGAATTGGGACTTCTTGAGAAACTTAATTTCGTAGTTAGTAATAGTTTTGAACGTATTACATATACGGAGGCCATCAATATTCTGGTAGATTCAAAACCTAATAAAAAGAAGCAATTCAAATTTCCTGTTTCCTGGGGCACTGATCTTCAATCAGAACATGAGCGTTTTCTGGTTGAAAAGCATTTCAAAAAACCTGTAATCATTACTGATTATCCGGCAAAAATAAAGGCCTTCTACATGAAGCTTAATGAAGACAAGCAAACTGTAAAAGCGATGGATGTCCTTTTCCCGGGCATAGGTGAAATCATAGGTGGTTCTCAAAGAGAGGATGATTATGAAAAACTAATCGGCAGAGTAAAAGAATTTGGCATACATGAAGAAGATATTTGGTGGTATCTTGAAACAAGAACCTTTGGTTCTGCTCCTCATGCGGGCTTCGGACTAGGCTTTGAAAGGCTTATGTTGTTTATCACAGGAATGGCAAACATTCGTGATGTAATACCGTTCCCCAGAACACCACAAAACGCAGAATTTTAAGCATAAAAAAAGCCGAAAAATTAAATTTCGGCTTTTTTTATAAACTTTTTTTAGCTTAAGGCTTAAACTTAGTAAGAACTGTATAGCCGGTTAACTTCCCGTTTTTATTATAAGATTCAGTTCTAACCATCCCGGTGCCCTTAGATACATATTCAACAGTTTTATGAGTGCCTCCCGGCATTTTTACGCCCATTACAAGGGTTTCTACAATTACATCATAGGAGATCTTATAAGAATCAAATGTACCAGCAGGAGTAGTTATTTTTTCTTTTGCTTCCACCTTACGATTTCGAATGGACATATTGATAGTAGCCATCTCTCCTCCTTCCTCTGTGGATATTTTAATGACCATATTACCATCCTTTAAATTCTGGCCCACAGTCAGGACGTTTGGCAAATCTAAATAATCTCCTTCCACAGTTGCTTTCATACCTTTATATGCTTCCATCATACCTGATGAAGCCAACAGACTTTGAAAGTCTATCATTACCTTTTCGCCATCACATAAAACTTTGAATTCAACATCCGCTTCTTTCTTATCTTTCTGAGGCAATGGTAGCTTCTTTTGTCCCACCTGATGTCTTTACGTCTTTCACATTATACACCATCCGACTTTGTTTTTTATCGTTGGCATTAAAGGACTCCATTTCATAACTGGCTCCTTTGTTCATAGGGAAATAGGTATCACAATCCTGGGCATTAACAGCCACACAAACTGAAAAAATAAGCGATAAGATTAGATTGAATGCTCTCATATAAAAACTGGTTTAATTTTAATGTTGAGGAATTTGCTCAAATTTTACACCCGGTTGAGTTTTATCTTTATAAGCTTCACGCGGCTTAAGGTTTAATGTCTGAAATAATTGTTTATCTGCATCTACTTCCGGATTAGGGGTTGTCAGAAGTTTATCCCCTGCAAAAATAGAATTAGCACCGGCCATAAAGCATAAAGCTTGCTCTTCGGTAGTCATCCTTACCCTTCCTGCTGACAATCGTACCATTGCTTTAGGCATAATGATACGTGCTGTAGCAATCATCCTCACCATATCCCAAACAGATACCCGTGGCTGATCTTCCAAAGGCGTTCCTTCTACAGGTACTAAAGCATTAACCGGAACCGACTCAGGATGTTCAGGAAGATTTGATAAAGTGAATAACATTCCTATACGGTCTGTCTCTGACTCTCCCATACCAATTATACCTCCTGAGCAAACAGAGATCTTGGCCTTTCTTACATTTTCCAAAGTATCCAGACGATCATCGTAGGTACGTGTCGAAATGATTTTATCGTAATGCTCTTCGCTGGTATCCAGATTATGATTATAGGCATATAGGCCGGCATCTTTTAATTTTTTAGCCTGTTCATCCGTCAGCATACCCAAGGTACAGCAAACTTCCATACCCATGGTACTTACCCCTTTTACCATGTCCAATACTCTATCAAAATCCTTATTGTCTCTTACTTCTCTCCAGGCAGCTCCCATGCAAAAACGTGTACTCCCACTTTCCTTTGCTGTCTCAGCAGCCTTAAGAACTTCCTCCGTTTCCATTAATTTATGCACCTTCACATCGGTGTGATACCTCGCAGCCTGAGGACAATATGAGCAATCCTCCGGGCATCCTCCTGTTTTTACCGACAACAATGTACATACCTGCACCTCTTGCGGATCATTATATTCTCTGTGCACAGTAGCTGCACGGTACATCAAATCTAAAACAGGAAGGTTATATATAGCAGATATTTCTTCCCTTGTCCAATTATTTCTGATTTCGCTCATTTTCGGATTTTACGATATTATTACTAAACAAAAATAAGACATTCAATCGGATATTTAAAAATAATACATATTAAATAGCGGAAGCAGCTTTTTGGAAATGCTTTAATTTGTAAAAGGAACAAGAGGAAAACAAGAATTATAAACAGAGCAAAAGAATTCATTTCTCTTTTGCTCTGTTTATAAGTATATATTATTCAAAGTAGAAGACAAAGGGCATCCGTGCCTGAACACCTTCCATTTTTTTAGCTTCTTTTAATGCTTTTACATAAGGAGCAAGCTGTCCCAGATGCTCATCATAGGCTTCTTCTTCCCGATCATCAAAAAATGTGCGGAGCAATTGTCCTAAAAATGGATCACGTATTTCCGGCAAATATTTTACTGAGTAATCATCGCCAAGATCTGCTTTCTGAGCTGCCAGGCGGATGGCGTCTTCAAGGCCACCATTAACATCTGTCAGATTAATCCTTTTGGCATCTGTACCGGACCATACCCTTCCCTGCGCAATTTCATGTACATCATTTCTTTCCATTCCCCGTCCCTGAGCAACAACTTTAAGAAAATCTTCATAAATCCGCTCTACACTTTCCTGGATAAT
>JBKBXU010000325.1:0-5094 GCA_046313675.1 Cytophagaceae bacterium | reverse complement strand
AAACAATAATTCTTTTGAGGCTTTCCGCTCCAAAATTTATTTTAGATATCAGAATACTTAATATACGTTTGCCTTTGGAAGGGAAATTGTACTCTGCCTCAACATCTTCTACCGAAAAACTCTCGGGCAGGTTTTTGTCAAACAACTCTTTAAGTTCAGCTACGTTTCCCTGAAGGTTGTTGATTGCATTAAAAAAATCTACTGCTTTAGAATCTTTAGGATCAATACAGAAGACTTCGTAAAAAGCGGAATTTGCCTTTACAATCCGCATATTTCTGTCAACGGCAACTAAGGGGTCTTGTATGCTTTCTAAGATCACCTCGTTAAGCTCACTTTCCTCAAGGTATTTTTCCAAATCTTTCTGTCTGTTGATATCAACAATACTCTTAACAAAAAAACTACTTCCGTTATTTCCTGCAGCTAATATAGTTTCTCCCTGCGTCCAGATTAATCGCCCGTCTTTATGCTTCAGGTAATTGTAATCAGAAGCAGATCCCTCAAGCAACGCTTTTTTCAATTCCCGCTGCGGCTTTCCATCTTCACGATCCTGGTCAGTAAAAAGAACCGAGAAATGCCGGCCGGATAAGTCTTCCGGCAGATATCCGTACGCATTAAAAACGCCTTTATTGCAATCAACGATTGTTCCCTGGGCATCTAAGATTATAAAAGAATTTTCCCTGGAGTTGCCCATGATGGCTTCAAAGAAATTGCAGGTGTTAATAACATCTCTTTCCATATCACTCCTATAGCTTTAGTCACAATGGATATGTAACCTGTTTCCTTATAAAAGGTTGAAAAATAACAGGATTAAAAGTGAATAGATTTTAAAAAAGAGATCTCTGCAATAAATAGTAAGCTATCCCCCTACCTGTTTTACCTCCCCATAAAACTTTTCATAGAAACTTTTTCCTTTATTTCAAAAGGGTACTTCTTGGAAAAAATAAATTTTGTAGCCTTAAAAACGCCTGTTACATGGACTTCCGGGTGGTTTCCGGTAAGCATGCTCAAGCCCTCTTTCAACAGATTGGGCTTGTTCTCCATGATAACCAGCACCCTGACTTCCACATTTTGAACGCCAGGCTCCTTAATTTTAATTTTGTCAATCAAACGAAAGGTGCCCAGGTATTCCCCGTTTTTATAGATTTTTCCTTTCTTTATTTTAACCCCAAAAGATGTGCCGCTGGTGTTATCAATGCTGGTATTGAATTTTAAGGTTAGCTCGTTTCCGTCCAGTTTTTCAACTTTTAACCCACGGATATTCTTAAGATCCATATTCTGGGCCGAGGCGGATAGGGAAAAGAGAAACAGTGCCAGTATAAGGCCAATAATCGGTTTTATTGTTCGCATTTTACAATGAGTTTTCCACTTAGATAAACGTAAAGTTTATGATTTAATTTATAAAATTGCCTTTAGTGGATTAAGTTTTTAAATAAAAAATTTATTAAGTAAATACCCAAATTACATACACCGGATATTCTTACACATACGGAAGCAGGTATAGCATCAGGATCCCTAAGAGTATGGTAACCAACAGCTTTACCGTTCGCGGAATCCGTGGTGTAATCCATAAGGCATATACCCCAACAGGAAAACAGATGATCATAAGAAAAACGACTGTTAACGGACTGTCATACCCCTTTATTTTGTCTTTGGAAACCCTCATAGGGGTATATAAATACTTGCTGGCCCAAATTGTTTAGTTTACCGGCATGCTTGCCTTCAAAGGATCCTGGTTAAGCAGATCACATAAGGCCAGATACAATTGTGGAGCTTCCGAATTAAATTCCCCGGGACGTTCAAAGAAATGCTCTATGCATACCGGGAAAAACTCATCTCTGTTACTTCCTGCGTAAGCCCTCAAAAAAGACGAGTGCCCCATCTTAAGCTTTTCAAATTCCGCATCCGCCAGCACCGTCCACCGTCTAAGCTTCTGCTCATCAAAAAACCGGTATTCCTGATTTTTAATGCGGTTCTCCAAGCTCAAAGCGTGCGCCATTTCATGCAATCCTACATTGTATGTGTCCTCATGATTTATATATCCTTCCACAAAATCTCGCCAGCTAAATGCTATAACGCCATTTTCATTTACCTCACCTTTATGACGTGAATTGGTCTTTCGGTTATAGTACTGTCCGGGGAAAACCAGGATTTTGGTGAAATGCACAAAATAAATCTCCGGCAGGCCAAAGGTAAGCTGTATAGCCGAAGCACTTATCAGCGATTTAACCTCTGCTGTAACCTTCATGCCATGCATGGGAATAAAATACTTGTTATGAATAAAATTATTCAGCCTCCGTTCAAATTCTCTTTTCTGTGAAATTGACAACTGCTGATAGTACCGAAAATGTTTTTCCAAAGGTCGCCGGTATGGAGATGCCAAGCCGCCCTTAATGAACGTAAACGGCTGATACGTTCTTCCTGAAATCCTGGTGTAAACAACAAATATTATGGCAAAAACCACCACGAGGAACGTAAAGATGGTAACCGCGGCATAAAACAAATTCAGGAGTTCTTCCATAATCAGACAAATTACAAAAATAGCCACAATATTTTTCGGAATATTTTTTTACCGCAAAAAAAATGCCCTGATCTAAGACCAGAGCATTTCTATTTAAAAAACGGATTATTGCACACTAGTTGTTCATAGACACCAGGAACTCGATGTTGTCCTTGGTGTTTTTCATCCTATCGATCAGGAATTCCATTGCTTCCATAGAAGTCATATCGGCCATGAATTTTCTTAGGATCCATACGCGCGACAATTCATCTTTATCCATAAGAAGGTCTTCTCTTCTTGTTCCGGATGCAGGAACGTCAATAGCAGGGTAAACTCTTTTGTTGGAAAGCTTTCTGTCAAGCTGCAATTCCATGTTACCTGTTCCTTTGAATTCTTCAAAAATCACTTCATCCATTTTCGAACCGGTCTCTATAAGAGCCGTAGCGATGATGGTCAATGATCCTCCGTTTTCAACGTTTCTTGCTGCACCAAAGAATCTCTTTGGCTTATGCAATGCATTTGCATCCACACCACCCGAAAGAATCTTTCCGGAAGAAGGAACTACGGTATTGTAGGCTCTGGCAAGACGGGTTATAGAGTCAAGCAATATAACCACATCGTGGCCACATTCTACCATACGCTTAGCTTTTTCCAATACAATGCTGGCAATTTTTACATGTCGGTCTGCCGTTTCATCAAAGGTTGATGATATAACTTCAGCTTTCACATTTCTTGCCATATCGGTAACCTCTTCAGGACGCTCATCGATCAAAAGGATCATAAGGTGTACCTCAGGGTGATTTTCTGCAATTGCATTGGCAATTTCTTTAAGCAATACCGTCTTACCGGTTTTAGGCTGTGCCACAATCATACCTCTTTGACCTTTACCAATCGGGGCAAAAAGGTCAAGTATACGGGTTGATAACTGGTTATGTCTGGAACTTAAATTAAGTCTTTCGTTAGGGAAAAGTGGGGTAAGGTATTCAAAAGGAATACGGTCACGGATCTGCTCGGTGGTTTTCCCGTTCACACTTTCTACTCTTAAAAGCGCAAAATATTTTTCTCCCTCTTTTGGAGGCCTGATCTGCCCTTTTACGGTATCTCCGGTCTTTAAGCTAAATAGCTTGATCTGAGATGGCGACACATATATATCATCCGGACTTGCCAAATAGTTGTAATCAGCAGAACGAAGGAATCCATAGCCATCCTGCATGATTTCAAGCACGCCGGAGTTTACGATAATCCCATCAAAATCTTTGATGTTTACATTCTGTCCTGAATTGTTGTTGGCAGGTTGCCTGCGTGGAGGCCTTGGGTTGTTGTCTTTTTCTCTTACTTCACGTACCTCTGTGGAGGTTTCGCTTGTAGAGGATTCGTTTGATCCACTGAATGCGGAAAACTCTTCTTCTTTTTCTTTTTTCACGGAAGGTTCAAATGTTTCTTCATTATCATTACTTTCCATCACGTCACCGGCTGTAGCTTCTACATGCTTCACATTCATTCTCTTCACACGAGGCTTTCTGGATCTGTCTTCTCCTGCAGCTTCTGCTTCGGGAACAGATTCTGCATTAGCGGAAGATTCTGCAACAGCTTTGGATTTTTTCTGTGGAAGTTTGCTCTCAGGCAATACAGCCTGCTGATCAAGAATCTTGTAGATTAATTCTTTCTTCTGCAACTTCTTGAAATTGTCAATACCCATTTCTTCAGCTATTTCCTTAAGCTCGGATAATAGCCGTACTTCTAGTTCTTCAATGTTGTACATAAAATAAGTAAAATAAAAACATTAATTCATTGGAATTGAAAATGCGTGAGACGCATGAATACGTCTTCCAAGATTAATTCTGATTGTTTAGTAAGGTTATGTTTAAAACTAAAAAGATATGAACTTGTTTAGATAAAGCTCAAAAATTGTTAATTGGTTATGCAATATTAATTCAAGTAAATATAAGAAACAAGTTTCGCTTTAAAATTAAAGTGCCTTCTTATGCCTGTATATACGCAGCGGCAATAGCCAATGTTGTATATTGACAATGTTTTTTCTCAAAAAATAATTCACATTATTAAATCAATTCTGATTTTTTTTAAGTTTTTAGATTCAAAAAAACATATTTTTACAGCCGAATAGCAAACTATACATATGTTATTAATATCTGAAATCAAGGAAAACCCGGAAGCTATAATCCAGGGGCTTAATAAAAAAAATTTTAAAGGAGGGGATGAAGTCGTCCGCCAGGTGATTGAAATTGACACCCAAAGAAGAGAAACTCAACAGGAGCTGGATGCTACACTTGCTGATTCAAATGCCATATCAAAGGAAATCGGGCAGTTAATGAAGCAGGGCAAGAAAGAAGAAGCTGAAAAAGCCAAGGCGCAAACATCCGGACTTAAAGATAAAGCAAAGGAATTAGGTGATCGCTTAAATACCATCGAACAGGATCTTCAGGATCTTTTGGTAAAATTGCCAAACCTTCCCCATTCCTCCGTTCCGGCAGGCAAAAGTGCCGAAGATAATGAAATCGTTTATCAGGTAGATACGCTTCCTCAATTATCGGCTGACGCACTTCCCCATTGGGATCTGATAAAGAAATATGATATTA
>JBKBXU010000324.1:0-5121 GCA_046313675.1 Cytophagaceae bacterium | reverse complement strand
TGAAAACATAGAGCTTTTAAAAGACGCAAAAACTTTTACCGTTACCACAGGCCATCAACTAAACCTGATGACCGGACCGCTTTATTTTATTTATAAAATCCTTACTGCCATCCGGCTGGCCGAAGCCCTGAAAGTCAAATATCCCGACAATCACTTTGTACCGGTTTATTGGATGGCTACAGAAGATCATGATTTTGCAGAAATAAACCATTTTAGCCTGTTTGGTAAGACCTTTATCTGGGAAAAGGAAACCAAAGGTGCCGTGGGAAGAATTAAGACCGAAGGCATGGAAGAACTTCTTAAAACCGTACCGGATCTTCCCGAAGCTTTTGAACAGGCGTACATGCAAAGTACTACACTGGCAGAAGCCACCCTTAAACTCGTTCATCGGCTCTTCGGAGACAAAGGACTTATCATACTTGACGCAGATCATCCAAGACTGAAAAGCCATTTAAGTGGCCTTGCCAAAGAGGAACTAATGAACAAGGTTACGCAGAAGTATGTTTCTAAAACCTCAGAAAGGCTTATTAAATTAGGCTATAGTGCACAAGCACATATACGTGAGATAAATTTGTTTTACCTGAAAGATGGACTTCGTGAACGAATCATAGAAGAGGATCTGAAATTCAAAATTTGCAACACTGATATATCTTGTGAGAGTTACCAACTATTGACCGAAGTCGATAATTTTCCGGAAAACTTCAGCCCAAATGTATTGACGCGTCCTCTGTACCAGGAACTGATTCTTCCGAACCTGGCCTACATAGGGGGACCGGCTGAGCTTTCTTACTGGATGCAACTAAAAAGCCTTTTTGGCCATTTTCAACTGCCATTTCCCATACTTTTCCCACGAACTTCCGGCATGGTTGTCAACAAGACCACCCAAAAGAAACTTGAAAAACTTGAGCTGGACGTAAAGGATCTGTTCATGAACGATGAAGAGCTTCTAAAAAAATATGTGTACAGCAAAACAGATACAGACATTAACCTTGAGGAGGAGCGGCAGGCAACAGAGAAATTTTTCGAGAAAATCTATGCAAAAGCCTTGGAGACTGACCGTTCACTTGAGAAATACGTTATGGCTGAGAAACAAAAAAGCCTGAACATCCTGAGCGAGGTTGAAAAGAAATTAAACAATGCAGGCAAAAAGCGTTTTGAAACTCAGGCAAGCCAGGTAAGCGGCGCAAAAGACAAGCTATTTCCTGATGGCAGCCTGCAAGAGCGCAAGGATAACTTCCTGAATTTTTATATTAATAATCCCGAATTCCTTAATGATCTGTATGAAAACATAGACCCTTTTGACTTTACATTCAAAATATTTACTGAGGATGACTAAAAAGGAGCTACGAAAAATATACCTAAAAAAGCGCACGGAACTAAGCCGGGAACAATGCCTTGAAAACAGCATGCTCCTTGCCTCTACCTTCTTCAGTGAATACCAGCCGGGCGATTATAAAAGCATACATATATACCTCCCCATACTGAGAAAAAATGAACCTGATACCTTCAGGATAATTGAAACAATACAGGCTAAAAGTCCCGCAACGAAAATTATGATTCCGGTCACCGATCACGAGACCAATAAATTGAGAAACTGCCTCTTGACACCGGAGACCAAACTGGAGGAAAATGTATGGGGTATCCCAGAACCGCTCAACCCCCTATTTACTGATCTGGAACCTGAGCTTGTCATCGTTCCCCTGCTGGCTTTCGACCGCAAAGGATACCGTGTAGGCTATGGTAAAGGCTTCTATGACCGGTTTCTGGCCGGGCTGACCATATCACCTTTAAAAGTTGGTCTTTCCTTCTTTCCTGCCGTGGAGGAAATTTCCGATACTGACCAATACGACATCCCTATGAACGCCTGCATGCTAATGAACGAGGTGATAAAGTTTTAATCTTATATCATTCACTGCCTGTTCATTTCATTTCATTTTACTTTTACTAGCGTCCCACTAAACTTTTACAATGTAATTTACAGTCAATGCGAGCGCTAGCAGACATTTAACATAAGACATTATGGTTGTGTCGCTTTAGGCAATAAATATACTAAAGTAATTCCGTAATTTACACTAGCCCAAACTGCAGAAAATGGTGCTTGAAATGCTTGTTATGAAATGATGTCCATTCCTGATGATTTAGATCACCCAGGACAGGATGAGTAGGCCTTGCACTGGCGTTTTCCGTAAAATATGCATCAAAACGTTCCAGCTCTGAAAACAGTTTACCAATAGCAGTAGACAAGTCAGCAAATGCCAGTTTGGGCAAGTCTTCCCCCAGCAAAGGAGCCTTAAAACCCCGAGGTATGTCAGTGTCCATTTTCAGTAAAGCATCTTTCATCAACTTTGCTTTCTCAACCGGCAAGTGAAGTTTTTGAGGAAATTTCCCATTTGAGATCATTAAAGTAAAGCTCAAATGTTCTACCATGTGCTGGGCAGTCATTTTCCCGAATAGAGGCTTCATGTCAGGACTTAATGCGCTGAATCTTTTTTTTATGTCTTCTCTGTTGTTGATCTCAATCATTTTTTATTAAATTAATATCAGGCCTGATTTTTTCACTTAGGGAAAATTGGCATTATAAGTTGAATTTTACGGTTCACGCAACGCTGCCAACACCTAAAAAGAACACTTTCTCCAGGTTAAGCCTCCCATTTTATTTACTGACAAACATCCTCCGTAACATAGATTGAATAATAGGAGCGAAAGTAGTGTAAATATCGAGCTTCTTAACCACTTATTTATCCTAATCTACTTTTACTACCTTCTGAATTTTATGAAAAACCCGTGAATTATGCAACTTTCTTCCAGACTTATATAACAATTCACCGTGATATTAGCCCCACCTTTGTATGGTAATTCAAGAACCCATAAGTCGTGTATAAAACAAAACAAAAATGGTAGCTCCTTACTGGAAATACTATTTCAGTTTGCAAACAAACTGAAACTAATATATAAACTAAAACAACTAAAACAAATAAGATGAAACTTCTAAAAAACACATACTTAATAATAACAATGTTGGCCATGCTAATGGTTGCTTGCAAAAAAGACCGAAATGATCCTAACTCTACTCCGGAATCTTCAATACCTTCGATTTCTGCTACCGATCCTGTTGATAATGCGACCGATGTTGTCAGAAATAAGGTGATTAAAGTAACCTTTACACAAGATATGGATCAGGCAACGATCAACACATCAACTTTTACGCTAAGACAGGGAACAACGGAATTTGCAGGTACAGTGGATTATTCATCTAAAGTGGCAACCTTTACACCATCTGTTAATATGAGTAGCAATGTTGTATATACTGCAATGATCTCCACAGCAGTGAAAGGCGCAAATGGCATAAATCTATCTTCTGCTAAAGAGTGGTCATTTACTACCGGCGAAAACATTGCATCTTTAGAGGTGGTAAACCTTGGTGCAGCAGGAAACTACGCTATTCTTGCTAAAACAGCCATTAATAACAATCCAACTTCTAGTATCACGGGTCATATAGGTCTCAGTCCGGCTGCGACATCATACATTACCGGTTTTGCCTTAACGGATGCCACAGGTTATGCTACCTCTGCTCAGGTAACCGGAAAGATCTACGGAGCTGACATGGCAGATCCGACTCCTATCAACCTTACTACCGCAGTAGAAAATATGATTACAGCATACAATGATGCCGCAGGTCGTCCTACACCAAACTTTGTAGAGTTAGGAACCGGTTCTATTGGTGGTCAAACGCTTTCAGCAGGTTTGTATAAATGGACGAATACGGTTACAATACCAACAAATATTACCATCTCTGGAGGCCCTAACGATGTTTGGATTTTTCAGATTGCAGGAGACTTAACAGTTGCCTCAGCCGTAAATGTCACGTTGAGTGGTGGTGCGCAAGCCAAAAATATTTTCTGGCAGGTTGCCGGGGAAGTCACCATCGGTACCACAGCCCAGTTTAAAGGAATTATACTTTCTATGACGGGTGTGACTTTAGGAACAGGGGCCACCCATAATGGCAGAATTCTCGCACAAACAGCGGTAATTCTTGATGGGAATGCAGTTACACAACCATAGAGCTCCAGTTTTTCCGCCAGGAGTTTGTTGTTGATTATTTGAGCGTTGCAGTTTTGCAACGCTCTTTTTTTTATTCGGGTATAAGTGAAAAACAATAACCTTGTTATATGAACCTTTAACAGCGATTTGATGTGCCTTTAGAATATTATGCCAACTCACATTGATCTAATACATAAAATTTATGGTAAGCCTTCGTTGTAAATTGATGGTCAAAGAGGAGTAACAGAACATGGGTTTACATTATGTAATCGTTGATCTGAGTATGGTTGAAATCAGAAACAGCATGATGAACTGAAAGAAAACCTGGCCAAATCAGGATTGGAATTACTAGATAATAAACGTGTTATCCTGATAGAAAAAATTAAAAATGTAGTAGTGGACTTGATCCACCACTCCGATGAACTACCAAAGGACTTTTTTTAGTTTATATAAGTAAAAAGCTAAAACACAACTACTCCTATCTAATATCTTTCAGAAGTTAAGAGTGTTACAATACAGCAGTTTTATCATTTTGAATAAGATTGAAAGAGTAAAAGAAAAGCTCCTTTATGATCAACTAAACCTCACAGAAAATCCTACAAGCTTCAATACAGCAGCGTTGCTCATTTATCCTCTCAGTTTAAGAAAATTACCGGACTTTTTCCTTCATTTAACAGACAGATTGAAGGAAAAACGAATGGGCGACCTGAAGAATTTGTGATTAAATGAAAGGGTTTAATACATTTTCTCTCACCTCTAACTTTCTTCTTCCGCTCTTAAGTCCCCTAAAAAAACTCACCCATAACCTGGATGAGTAAATACATAGCAACACATAGTGGCACTTGCCTGATCTGGTTTTCTAAATTGTTAATCTTATATATTCAGCTCTTTATGTTTTGCCGATACAATGTGTTTATCAGAATCTACGGGAGACAATTTAAACCCGAAATGCCAGCAAATCAGCCTGGTTAAATCTATCTTGCCATGCAGCAGAAGCTATATTGAAACCAGGATTAAATAACAGGTGATTTTGACGCCTCCATCATCTCCGGTTCAGGCCGGGCACTCCCATCCGTGGGT
>JBKBXU010000323.1:0-5135 GCA_046313675.1 Cytophagaceae bacterium | reverse complement strand
TTCTCATTTGCATGATGATATCCAGAGGGTCGATGTTGACAGGACAAGCCTCCACGCAGGCCTGACAGGATGTGCAAGCCATGAGCTCTTCAGATGTTATGTAATCCTCCAGCAAGGCTTTCCCATCATCATGATCTTTCCCATGATTTTTGATATTCTGTCCAACCTCCTCAGCCCGGTCTCTGGTGTCCATCATAATTTTACGGGGCGACAGTTTTTTGCCGGTAATATTGGCCGGGCAATTGGCGGTGCACCTGCCACATTCTGTACAGCTGTATGCATCCAAAAGGTTTTTCCAGGTCAGGTCCTGAACATCTTTGGCGCCAAAGCGTACCGGAGGGGCTGTCTCTTCTGTTTGTCCCGGATTTTCATCGGGAAGATTCAGCATAAGCTTCACCTCTTTGGTAACTTCCGGCATGTTGTTGAATTTTCCCATTGGCTCCAACTTGCTGTAATAAGTATTTGGGAAAGACATAAAAATATGCAGGTGCTTGGAGTCATAGAAAATGTACATTGAAAAGGCAAATATGCCAATGATATGAAACCACCAGGCAAACCGTTCAATACCTATTAAGGTGGAGGTGTTCAGGTTAGTAAAAAGATCAACCATAAAGCCACTAAAGAAAAAGCTTCCTGTTTGGACATAATGTTCTGCACCTCTGGCCTGAAGCACTACATCCGTAGAATTCATGGTCAGAAAGGCCAGCATTAACAGGATTTCTACACAAAGTATAATATTGGCATCCAGCACAGGCCATCTGCGCATTTCCTCTCCTTTGAATCGCGGCACCTTAAGAATATTCCTTCTTATCAGAAAGATGACACAGGCAACAATAACAGAAACTGCAAGGAACTCAAAGAAGTTAATAAATACAGGGTAGACGTTTCCAAGCCCTGTAGCCAGGATCCGGTGAGCTCCAAAAAAGCCATCCAGGATGATTTCGATGATTTCTACATTTATAATTATAAAACCAATGTACACGAAGAGGTGCAGAACAGCAGGAAGTGGCCTCTGAAACATTTTTTTTTGGCCCAATGCATATAATACCATTGTTTTCAATCGCCTTCCCGGCTGATCATTCAGGTCGGCGGGCCGTCCCAGAAGAATATTTTTTCTAATTCGGACGATGCTTTTTGTGACGTAAAAGGCTGTTACTCCGAATATGATGATAAAAATGATCTGTGGCAGATAAACCATATTAAATATTTTTAGTTTTTTAAGTATATAAAATTTGTGTTAAATAAAAAAATCAAATAGATTTGCGCTCTCTTAAGGCGGTGATGTAGCTCAGTTGGTAGAGCAAAGGACTGAAAATCCTTGTGTCGGTGGTTCGATTCCACTCATCACCACAACCTAAAAATCAAGCTCTTGTACAAACGTGCAAGGGCTTTTTTGTTTTAAGGGCTTTCGTTTTTTATAGCGAAAATTCTCAAAAAGTCCCATAAATACTGTTATAACGCAATAATAGCGAATCTGGTTTAGGAAAAAAGGGGGAGGGGAGGATTTTTTGGGGTTTGTCAAATAATACTATTTAAAGAGGGTTGCACTGTTTGCATAGCTATTTCTTTGTCAGTTTATAAATCATTTTTCCTACAACTTGTTTTGGAGTTCCCTCTGGGCTAGTTACCCACTCGTTTTTGTGAAATTGAATTGTCTTTTCGTTTATTCGTTTGTAAATGTATCCTTTACAATCAGGATCTAACTTGTCATTGTAGCTGCAAAAAAGTACAAAATCTTCTGTCGTTTCAGGTCCACAATAAATATCCGTAGAAAAATAGAATATTTTGTCCTTAAAAGAAGTATAACCAGTAGCCGTACCGTCAAGGGCAATTTGAAAATTAGAAGAAATGACTTTATTTAAACTGTCTCTTAGAGTGTATGTGCCAACCAGTGTCTTGCTTCGAGTATAATAATATATTGGATTAGGAAAAAGATAACTTGGCTTAAAGGAATAGCTAATTCTTTTAAATCTAATTGTTTCTTCTGCTTGATTTTCAGTCGCTGGTCTATATAGAATTACTACAGTGTCAGCCGAAAAAATCCAACTGAAATATGCCTTACATTCATAGTTAAAGTAGTGAATTTCCGAAGTTTGGTAGAAGTTTAATGAATCACTTTTTGCAATATTGATTTGGAAATGTCTTTGCTCGTGAATAGTGTCGCCATCTACAACAGTATATTTGGAAATTTCAGGATGAATCCAATGGTCGTGTAATTCACTATAACCAATGTTTAAGGAACTATCTGCTATTTCTAACCTATTAATTCTAAGTCCTACAGGGTGATTTGAGTGAAATGCTTCTTTTGATTTTATGCTGCTTTTTGTTATGTCGAATCTATTTAAATAATCTTCAGCAATCCAAATTCCTTCGAGGTTTTTTATTTGATCAACGAGCCTGTCTTGACAATATACTGTTAAAGCAAGAAAGGTTAATAATATGGTGTTCGCCAATGTTTTCATATTTGTTTGATACCAATTTATTGCTGTTATAAATCCGTTATTATCAGGCTTCAAATCTAATTTAGCAATGTTTTTCTTATTTCTCTCCACCGTTTTTTGATTTTCTTTTCTAGCTCAGAAAAGATTGCTAAAAAGAGGATATAAATCACTGACAGAATATTGCCAAAAGGCGATCCTCATGCTTGACTAACCGCTGTATACGAGGCCCGTACGTATCGTGATGTGAGAGGAGCACCATGGGCTATGGCTCACGGCCGTCTATTCGATTACCACCAGTATTTATTCTTTTTTTATTATCTTTTTCAACTGTTCAGGATTTCTTCTACTGTCCCAAATGGTTAATATGATTAGCAATTCTGGTGTATCCTCGTAAATTATTAAATAATCTCTAACCACCTTAATTTTTACATTCTGGATTTCGGTAGGCTTTCCTATTGAGTAATGATTAGCTAAAAGCTCTACAGCTTTATTAAAAAGTGAATTTAATTTTTTACTGAATGTGGATGATTTATTTCTGCTATTCCAGTATTCAAAATTTTTTATTCGGTCCTTATCAGCTCTCAGGGACCAAATTATTTGTTTAGCCATTCTTCAATCTTCTTCTTAGCTTGTTCGTGGGTAAAAAATTGACTATTGCTAATCTGCTCACGAGCTTCATTAACTGCAGAAATTTGTTCTTCATTTAATTTATAAACATCTATCTCTGCTGATTCAATTTTAAGTAGTCTATAAACTTCATTTAGAATATTTTCATCCTCGATGTTCTGAATTTCCTTAATAAGTTTTTCTTTTAACTTGACCTTGTTCATATCATCTCGTTTATATTAAAGATACAGAAAATTTACTAAAATGGTTGCGATATTTTTTTCTTTATTGGTAGGTAACATGACCGCCTACAACAGAAGTCCACATCAGTTTACTTGTTTTAAGAGAAAAAGTAGTGAACTGCAGGGATACTATCTACCTACTCGACCACTTTTGTAGTGGCCTTTTGTTGTACACAGATTATTTTATTTTTTATTATCTAATTAATTATCTTTCTAAATAATTGAAAATAGTTGAACCATCATCAATACCATATACATGAAGGAAATTATCAAAATAGATTTTCTTACTCTTTTTCCTGATTTTCTGTCCAGTTTTGGTAATCATCTCTTTTATTTTCTGCAACCTTCCATCTTCCATTTGCATATCTATATGCTGCAATCATCAAAACAGGGAAAACAAATATCCCAATCAAAGATGTCATTAGTGTCGTTACCATCAGGATAGCTAATATGGCATTTCTCCCTTTTAAATAAACTATTAATTTCTATACTACCAAGTTTTTAACACTCAAACCAGAAGGTTCTTTAGAAGAAGTACGGGATTTTTTTGTGGCTAAAATCCAGGATTTCTGTTCAGGTAAACTTTTGGGGGTAATGACTTTAAACTGTTTTGTTGGGGGAAGGGTTACACCCCATTAATCTAATCAATCACGATTATTTTTTACAAAAATGTTAAAATATTTACATTCCTGAATAACCTCCTTATAAAATTCTGTATCTGAATAATTATCATTTAATTTTTTAAAGTATTCATAATATTCATCCACAAAAATTTCCTCTATATTATCGCTTGTTATTCTCTGCTCACACTTGGCGGCCATAAAACATGCCTTTGCAGAAAGTTCTTTGTCTTTTGATAACTGTAATGATTTCTTAAAATATTCCAGTGCAATATCTGTCTCATAATGGCCGCCCGTACTATATGAAGACTTTGAGTAGTTTGTTAGATTATATGAAGATCCGTAGAGTGTGGTATTATACATTCCCAAACCCAATAAATAATAATAATTTGCAGCGTCTTTCTTTTTTGATTTGGCCAAACGTTCGTATTCTAGCATTTTTTCTGCAAATTCATTTTTTGTCATTCGCCCTGTATTTTCAGGATCTTCACAGTTAACACATATATTTATTTCACTTTTAAAAGGATTGTTATAAGACATACCATCTCCATTATAAAAATCGTAAGGCTTCCCTTTCTTTAGATAATCCAGTGCTTCTTTAAACTCAGCCCTTCGCAAAGCAAATGTACCCTTCATTTCGTACAACTGCGGAAGGGAATATTGGAGGTGACTACTCAGGAATATCTCCATTTTGGATTTTTTATTATCCTTTAAGTGATTGATAAAGTTATCAACCACCTTCTCATCCATGTCATTATATAGGTCAATAGGCTTAAAGATGTTTTTGCATAAAAGAGCTTTTGTATCGTCGCCTTGATTAGCATATTTTAGCATTAACCTTTCCAGTAAATATTTTTTGGCTTTTTCAAAATCTGATGTTTGGTATTGAGATGATTTAGTTTTTTCCTTTTTCTCCAACCATGTAAACTCATCAAGAATTTTCTTTTCAAACTGCGGAGAAACAGAATCCCTTTTATCAATGTTTATCAAAGCTTTAATAATCCTTGTTTCATCTGCTAGGTTCTTGTCGGGATGAGCAAATGATTCAGACTTTTCTATTAGTTGAGTCGCTTTAGTAAAATATTTATTAAAAAAGAATATATAAACTGAAAGTAAATACCATAGAGCAGGGGTTCTAACATTACCGGATTCTGAAGCCAAAAGCATAAAATCTTTTAATTTAGAATTTTCTGTATTCGAAGCATCCTCAAATATAAAAGACCCGG
>JBKBXU010000322.1:0-5149 GCA_046313675.1 Cytophagaceae bacterium | reverse complement strand
ATCGGCGGACTTTTCTTCTTTCCACTTTAGGATTGTCTTTTGTTTGCATGATATGACCTTTTTTAAAAATTTTTCAACTTTTTTCAACTAATTTTTGGTCAACATATATCATGCAAGGACAGGTTATTAGTACTCATTAACGTGACAAACCATTAACCATTAACCATTAACCATTAACCATTAACCATTAACATTCCCTTCAATTGATAAATAATATTCATCGATTTCATCTAAGACTGCACAAACTTCTTCAAACGTATTTCCTGTCACCAACCGCTGGCGAAATGGTTTAAAATTGGCAAGTCCTCGGAAATAATTTGTATAGTGGGTTCGCATTTCGAAGATTCCCAGCACAGGGCCTTTCCATTCGACGGAAAACGCCAAATGTTTTTTTGCCACCGCTATACGTTCTGCCATATCCGGAGGGGGAAGTAATTCACCGGTTTTCAGATAATGTTTAATTTCCTTAAATATCCATGGGTATCCTATGGCTGCACGACCGATCATAATACCATCTACGCCGTATTTATTTTTATACTCCAAAGCTTTTTGGGGAGAATCAATATCTCCGTTGCCAAAAATAGGTATGTGGATATCCTGGCAATTTTTTACTTCTGCTATATAATCCCAGTTTGCCTCGCCTTTATACATTTGTTGCCTGGTCCGGCCATGAATGGTCAGGGCCTGAATCCCTACATCCTGAAGTCTTTTTGCAACTTCAATAATTTTAATTGTATCGTAGTCCCAGCCCAAGCGCGTTTTTACGGTAACAGGAAGTGTACAGCGTTTTACGATTTCTTCTGTCATTTTCTGCATTTTAGGGATATCCAGCAGAATGCCGGCTCCTGCTCCTTTGCAAGCCACTTTTTTTACAGGACAGCCATAGTTTATATCAACCAACTCCGGGCCGGCAGCTTCAGCGATTGATGCAGCTTCGCGCATGGATTCAATCTTTTCTCCAAAAATCTGAATCCCTATAGGCCGTTCATAATCAAAAATATCCAGCTTTTGGACACTTTTTGCGGCATCCCGGATTAAACCTTCTGCCGCAATAAACTCAGTGTACATCAAATCTGCGCCATTGTCTTTACAAACTGCCCGAAAAGGGGGATCACTTACATCCTCCATCGGAGCCAGGAGCAATGGGAATTCTCCTATTTCTATGTTTCCTATCCTAACCAATCTTTTTATTATAAATATTTACAGTAAATTTACAACTTTTATGGAAAACGAATACACAAATGACAATTCTGCCGGATTAAAAGTTCTCAGACTTTTCGGTATCCTGTTGATTCTGTTTGGAATCATCGTTGTGGGAACGTTTCTCGCAAGGCTGGTTTTATCCATATTTATAGATCCCAGCCTACTGGATCCGGATGTTATTGTACGGGAAATTGAAGATCGGCAATATGCCCGTTCCCTGTTGTTGTTGTTACAGGGAAGCAATACTCTGTTCACATTTATCATACTCCCCCTGTTATACATTCTTTTCTATAATAAAAGGCTTAAAGAAGTCTTGAATTTTAAAAAACCTAAAACAGGGATTTTCATTTTACTATCAATAGGAATAATTTTTTCCGCCATGCCTTTTGTAGGCCAATTGGTTGAATGGAATAAGGCTATTCAGTTACCCGAGGCTTTATCGGGCTTGCAGGAATTATTTGAAACCCTGGAAAGAAAAGCGGAAGAATACACAAAGCTTATGGTCTTTTATGATCATGTTTATGAAATCATAGCCATCGTGCTGGTTATAGCCATTATCCCCGGAATAGGCGAGGAATTATTATTCAGAGGAATTATCCAAAATGAAATAAAAGGTATTTTCAGCAATCCTCATGTTGCCATTTGGGCAACGGGCATACTATTCAGCCTTATCCACTTCCAATTTGAAGGATTTATCCCACGAGCTGCACTGGGAGCCTTATTTGGATATCTATATTATTGGTCTGGCAATCTGTTGGTACCCATTGTTATACATTTTCTGAACAATGCCTATACGTTTGTAGCCATGAACTATATGAGGTTTCAGGAAACTGAGGTAGAAGCCTCAGAGCCCACCACCTCGCCGGCGGTAACCATTATATTCAGTATAATCTGCATCATGCTCCTTATTGCGTTTCATCGTTTATCAGAACATACTAAAAATACACTGTATGACTAATTGGGAAAAAGTTTTTTCCACAGATAAGCTTTACCGGGCCGAACTGGTAAAATCAGTCCTGGAAGACCGGGGCATTGGTGCCGTATTAGTAAATAAAAAAGAAAGCATTTATAATTTTTTCGGACAAATAGAAGTACACGTTACCCACGAAGAGGTATTAAATGCGCTGAAGATCATAAAAGATGAAATCAAGTTTAAAGAATAAAAGTAACCTGTCCCAGCGAATTCTGGCAGGCTTGGCCGGGGCAGCCATAATGGTCTCGCTTCTGGTAATCAATGAGTGGACCTTTCTTTTTCTGATCGGTTGTTTATGTATTTTTGCCCTTCAGGAATTTTATAAAATCCTCAATGCCTCCGACGTAAAAACAAATCGCTGGTATGGCACTATAATAGGCATTGTCGTTTTTACCGTTGTTTTTCTTATTGAGAAAGAACTTATCCATTTACGCTCCTATTACCTGTTTTTCCCATTCTTCTTTTTTCTCTTTATTATAGAATTGTTTCTAAAGAATGAAAAGCCTTTTCAAAACATTGCCTATACTTTTTTGGGCGTTATTTATATAGTATTTCCACTAAGCCTTTTAAATGTTCCGGCATTTATAGAAGGAGAGTATACGTATAAATATATTTTATCTGTCATTATCATGATCTGGGCAAACGATACAGGAGCTTATATTGCGGGACGTGCCCTGGGCAAGCGAAAACTATTTCAGCGGATATCACCAAAAAAAACCTGGGAAGGCACCATTGGAGGGGCTTTGCTGGCCGTAGCAGTTGCGGTTGGCGCTTCTTATCTTTTTACAGGAATATCCATCATAAACTGGATACTGTTGGCGCTGATTATTGTCGTCTTCGGTAGTCTGGGAGATTTGGTAGAATCAATGTTTAAGCGAAGCCTTGATATAAAAGATTCCGGGGGGATGATACCGGGTCATGGAGGATTTCTGGATAGGTTTGACAGCTTGCTTATTGCAGCTCCTTTCATTGCTGCATTTTTTAAAATTATTTTTTAATTATTAGCTTACCATTTGGATCAGACAACTTTATATTTTATAATATTATTTTGCAATTTGAAACGGTATTAATAATATTAATGTTAAAGAACGTTGATAAAGCAACAAATCAGAATGCGTATTCTAAAAAAAATATTTATATACGGGCTAATTCTTTCCACCATATTTACCATTTGGTTTGTCTGGTTCTGGATATTTGGCGGTACGGCATTTCCACTGAAAGAAGAAGTAATTACCCAATCGGGAACTTTTACTCTGGGGGCAAGCCTGCCACAGGCCAGGACTGAAGCAGGCGGTACGGCATATGAGAATAAATTTTTTGTGGCCGGAGGAATCGGAGCATATGCCCAAACGTTCAATACCTTTTACTCCTACGATGCTGAGAAAGATGAATGGGAAAGACTGGCAGATCTTCCAGAGCCTATCAACCATGCAGGCGTAGCCGCCTACAAGGGGAAAGTTTATATAGTCGGAGGCTTCGAACCCATTGGCATTCGTCTGAGAGGATTTATGTTTGCCGACTGGCGTCCCTTAAACACCTTATACATCTACGACATTAATTCCAACAGTTGGGAAAAAGGTCCGGACATGCCTGCACCGCGCGGAGCAGGTGGCCTGACGCTTGCAGAAGGAGCTTTATGGTACGTTGGAGGTATTAATGAAGAAAAGAAAATCAGCAACAGCCTCTTTCGATTTGACATTGCGACCAATCAATGGGAAGAAAAAACAGGTATGCCTACCGCAAGAGACCATCTGAGATTGGAAGCGGTTGATGGCAGCTTATATGCCATTTCCGGCCGGGAAGACGACTTGCGATTTAACCTTGCCACACTTGAGGCATACGATATAAATACCGGCAAATGGGCAAGAAAAGCTGATATACCAACACCCAGAGGAGGTTTCGGATCGGCAGTGTTAGACGGGTATATTTATACCTTTGGAGGTGAGCATGTATGGAATTGCTATAATTTATTTGAACGCTATAACCCTTCAACCGACCAATGGGAAGTTTTGGATCCTCTTCCTGAAACAAGGCACGGCATTCTGGGAGGGGTTATAAATAACAGATTGCATCTGATTTCCGGAGGTGTTAAACCCAGGATATCAATAAGCGGAATACACAGAATATATGAACCCGGAAAATAAACAAACTTCTTTATCCTTCATTATACTGGCGTATTACGACGCACCGGCTCTTCCGGGTTTGATAAAGAAACTTCATGAGGTGATCTCATCCATGAACATCCCCTTTGAAATTCTCATTGTTGATGATGGGAGCAAGGACGATACCTACGATACGGCGAAACGACTTTCGGAAAGTCGCCATGAGATACGGGTTATAAAACATACCAGAAACCAGGGTGTTGGCGCTTCCTTCAACACCGGATTGCAAGCCGCTCGCTATAATTTTGTCGGATATATGGATGGAGATGCTCAATATGAGCCCAATGACCTTGGCCACATGTGCGAAAAGCTATTTTCCGGCCAGGCTCATGCTGTTTCGGGCATACGTGTGCAGAGAGCAGACCCTTTCATCCGCAGCGTGGTTTCTTTTTTTTATAATAAAATCATTCATTTGATCTTTGGCTTTAAATACCATGATATCAATTCAGGTATAAAGATTTACTCTAAAGAAAGCCTTCAGAAAATCATGCCTGTTTATTCCACCGGGCCTTTTTTTGACGCAGAAATTTTTATCAAAATATCTGCCGAAGGAAAAGTCATTCAGGAAGTACCGGTCTCGCACTATGAGCGAAAACATGGAAAATCAAGAGGCATAAGTAGCTATAGCTTACGATCAACCATAGAATCTATTATGGATATACGTATGAAATCATTTAGAAAAAAGAACACTGTATCAACTTTTACCCTAAAGTTTTTGGGTTTGGCAAAAAAACTTTTTCTATAAAAAATCCTCATATCGACTTTTGGTATATATTTGCTGAAAATTTAGAATACTATGGTTATACATAAA
>JBKBXU010000321.1:0-5178 GCA_046313675.1 Cytophagaceae bacterium | reverse complement strand
ATTTTCTGAAATGTTACTATTTTAATTTTGCAATAAATGTCTATAAGGGCTCTCCATTATAGTAATTTCAATGAAATATAAAAAAAAGCCAGGCGTTCAGAGTACACCTGGCTTTTACCATCTCCTGTCTGCTGAATGCATTGTCATTCTTTCCGAAAGGTCTACCGGTTCTCCTGTTTCTGCTGCTTTGTAAATGGCTTCAATAATTTGCATGTCAATCAATCCTTCCAATCCTGAGGCAGTTGTTGAAGTTGCATTTAGTATACATTCAGCCATTCCATCCAATTGGGCAGTTTGCTGATTGATGTTTGGTAAATGTATTTTTTTCTGACTGGTCTTTCCTGAAAGTCCTTCGTATTCAAAAGCAGGCGATAATTCAAACCAACCCTTTTCAGCTTCTACATGGACAAAATCTATTGTTTTACTGAAGCTGGCATGGCATTTTGCTTTTATATCTCCTGGAAATTCGATTTCCCAGATGATGTCCCCGTCTACTTCTTTAAATTTTTCATCCTTATTGGCAACAACGGCATAGTTTATGGCTAAAGGCTCCATTCCGGTAATGTATCTTGCTGCCTGTATGCAATATATGCCCACATCCATCAAGGCTCCGCCACCTAATTCATGCTTAAGCCTCCACTGGTCAGGACTTCCGACCTCAAAGCCCATTGCGGCTTCTATGGTTTTTATATTACCGAATGCCTTTTCTTGCCCAAGTCTTTTTATTTCCTGATTGTAGGGTTCAAAATGCAGTCTATATCCGACAAAGAAACGAACATTGGCGTCTTTGCAAGCAGAAATAATCTGTTTGGCTTCAATGCTGTTTAATGCCATGGGCTTTTCACAAATTACATGCTTTCCTGCCTGGGCAGCCCGTATGCTATACTCGGCATGCATGGAGTTTGGCAGTACCACATATACTACATCAATGTCCGGGTTGTCAGCGATTTCGTCAAAGTTGTCATACGTATATATGTTGCTGTCTTTAAGCCCAAAGTCATTTTTCCATTTCGCTGCTTTTTCCGGTGATCCTGTTACTATCCCGGCCAGGTAACAATGCTTACTTTCTTTTAAAGCCGGAGCAAGTTGTTTTTGGCTATAATTTCCTAAACCAACCAATGCAATTCCTAATTTTTCTTCTTTCATATTTAAGCCCCCTTTATAAAACAACAGTAGAATAAGACATTCTGTTTAGAGCATTCAAACCATAAGTCCTGGAAGCTTGTTGAATAAATAAAAACTTTATGGAGACATTTGTGGAGATAGAGGACAGGGTAAGGAAAAATAGTCTACCTATGATTAATGAGCGGATTGAAGCTGAAATACAGGATTCGGTAAGGGTATATGCTGTTAAAAACAAACAGGAAATAGACAAAAGAATTCAGGATTTGGATAAGGAGTGGAGTATAGAGCGTGCTATTG
The DNA here is from genome assembly GCA_046313675.1 of Cytophagaceae bacterium. Classification (GTDB taxonomy): domain Bacteria; phylum Bacteroidota; class Bacteroidia; order Cytophagales; family Cytophagaceae; genus JBKBXU01. The sequence goes on along the minus strand of JBKBXU010000321.1, from coordinate 3,756 downwards.
AAACGACGTCTTCTTCGCTTGTATTGGGTGGTTTGGCTTTGGGTTCCTTTGTAAATAAACGTTGGCTGGCCTTGCCGGGGGTGATGGCTGCTTTTCTTTTGCAGCATGCTTTACTAGGATGGTCACCTTCAATTCCAATTCTCCGGTCCTTTGGATTCCGGACACGGAAAGAAATTGATTGGGAGAAGTATGCACTAAAAGCGTTAAAGGGAGATTTTTCCATTATTGATGAAGGAATGGATATAGATCCTGAAATTAAAGCTATGAAGGCACTTACTGCCGTGCAGATTTAATGTTTACTATAAATTATTTGTAGAAAAAGAGTGATGGATTTTAAATTTGTCACTCTTTTTTATTTATAGTGAACGGAGGCTGTTGGGTTGTTATTAGCTTTTTTATCAGTTCTTCTTTATTCATAGCTTTTTTTGCTTTTTCATTAAGCTCATTTTTTCTGGGACTTCTCCAGTTTTGTCCCGGATTTTCGGTTTTCCCCGGATACCGGTACTCTTTTTACCTGTTCCTTAATTTTCTTTTCTGTTACTTCCTTTTCTGTAATGATCAGCTTTTTCCTTTTATCCTCATTGGTAGGCAAGTCTTTGGGAAGAATAAATTCCTTATATTTTTTTCCCTCCTGAAGAAACAGGTGTGGAATATCATCAAATTCAGGATTGTCCTTAAAATCAGCCAAATAAAAGTTTCCCTTCTGTAGGGTCTTTTTCTTTTCATGAGTTGATTTGCTCTTAACTAGTATATGGCCATAGTTACCTTCAGTAATGGCGAAGTACTCCTGTTCATTCAAAACTAAAATTTCATTTCCTTTCGTGGTTTCGAATATTTCGTAATTTCCCTCTTTTTCCAGTTTCGTTTTCATAGGTCAGATCTTTTGGTTTCCTTAACAGATCAACCTTAATTGAAATCCTTATGTTTTGGCATTACTCAACTTAAAAAAGAAAAGCTTTGTTATTTTATAAAAGAAGGGGGGAGTATGCCAGATAAAAAAGAGAATATTGAAGAAAAAATAAAAAAACTGAACGATGAAAACTCATCCGATGAGCGCCTGAATCATCAACTTACAGATGGGATGAATAAGAAAGACCATCTTCAGCACATAGATAATTCCGACAGGTATAATACGAGGGATGAGGAAATTAAGCATAGGTATGAAAAATAAAGAGGATGGCGGACTTACCGCCATTTTTTTATTTCAGGGTTCCCAAGGGGACTGATCTTAGGAAGTTTATTTTAATAGCCTTGCTATGCGTGCAGCCGCATTTTCCAGCAATAATGGCGCATGTTGAATAGCATAATCCAGTGAACAAGGGCCGGTTACAATGGGAACAGTATGAATCCCATATTTTATAAAATCATCTTCGGCTTCTAATGAGCCGCACAGCATAAAAACTGTTTTTTGGTATTTTTGCGCTATTTCAGCTATTCCCAATGGTGTTTTTCCCTGGAGTGTCTGTTTATCAGCTTTCCCCTCTGCTGTAAAGATAATATCGGCTTTAGAAATAGCCGTTTCGAGTTTTACGGCCTCCGCTACCATGTGAAAACCTCCTTTAATATCTGCATTAAGCAATCCCATCAAACCTCCACAGGTGCCCCCGGCAGCGCCTGATCCCGGTATTTTTTCAATGTCTTTTCCTATTGCCTGTTTAATTTTATGTGCCCATAGTATCAGGTTGGTATCCAGTCTGCTGGCCATCATATCATCCGCCCCTTTTTGTTTGGCATATACCCTGGAAGCACCCTCGGGACCTGTCAAAGGATTTTTAACATCACAGGCAAGGGTGATTTTTATTTTTTCTAACCTGGGATCCAATTCGGATAGATCAATTTTGTGCAAATCCTGAAGGTATCCTCCTCCGGTTTTAAGAAGCTGGTTTTGTTCCGTAGTCAGCCGTGCCCCCAAGGCTTGCATAATACCTGCTCCGCCATCGTTGGTTGCACTTCCTCCTAAGGCAATAATTATGTTTTTGCAGCCTTTATCCAAAGCGTATTTTATCAACTCTCCTGTACCGAAACTTGATGTAAGCCAGGGGTTGCGTTCTTCAATTTTTAATAGTTGCAGGCCTGAAGCTGCGGCTAGTTCTATAATAGCCGTTTGCCCATCTCCTAATATTCCCCACTGTGCATGTATGGGACGCATCAGAGGATCATGCACCCTGTTGCTGATAAAAGTACCATCTGTGGCCTTTACCATTGCATATGCCGTCCCTTCGCCACCATCTGCCATAGGAATGGAAACTATTTTAGCTTTTGAAAATGCTTTTTGTATCCCTTTTGAGATCGCAGCAGCTACTTCCGGAGCCGAAAGACAGTCTTTCATGGAGTCAGGTGCAATGAGAATGTTCATAAGAGAAGACTAAGGTTGTTGTTACTGCAATAATATGATTAGTTAAGCAATTGTTATAAATCAGAATATGAACGCCTATCTTATAGCCTGATTTATAGGTATTTTAAAAAAAACAAGGATAAATGAACCTGTATTTTCCCGCTCCCCGCTCCCGTTCCCCGCTCTAATTCCGCTCTTTATCTCTTATAAATCTCCCTGCTTAAACCTTCATCCGTTTCGAGAGATGCCCTGAACAGGCGGTCATTTATAGCTCTTCCTAAACCTGCATTAGGTAGTGGTTCAGCCAGAATAAGATCAACTGCCATATTGTCCAGCTTCCTCATGCTTGCAAAGAGTTGTTTTGATGCTTCTTCTAGTTCTCCTGAAGGTGATAAGACGATCTGTAGATCTTCGGGGTAGCCGCTTAGGGTGTTTTGGAATAAGAGAAGCCCACAGGTTTTATCTTTATACTTTTTCAGAAGAGTTGGGATATCTCCAAAGTACATAGCCTTTCTTGGTGCATAATGCTTTTTCAGCATTCCCGGAGATTTGATGTTTTCGGACCCTGAGTTGTCTGCTATGTTTACTTTGCCAATTACATGTTCAAGCTTTTCTATTCCTATTCCTCCCAGACGGTAAACAATAGGTACTCCGTCTTCAAATCCTACAATTGTTGATTCTACACCTACTTCAGCTATTCCACCATCAAGAATATAAGGGATTTTTTCCCCTAACTGTTCTTCCACATCTGCAGCAGAGGTAGGGCTGATATAGCCAAAAGGATTGGCGCTCGGGGCTGCAATGGGAAAGTCAAGTTGTCCCAGAAGTTTTAGGGTAACAGGATGGGAGGGGACTCTGATAGCTACCGTTTCCAGTCCCGAAGTGACGATGTCCGGTACATTTGCTTTCTTAGGAAGAACAAGGGTCAGAGGGCCGGGCCAAAAGGCTTTCATCAGGAGGAGGGCTTTGTCCGGAATGTTCCGGGTGTACAGGTGGACTTTTTCCGGGGAGTCAATATGCAGGATCAATGGGTCAAAGAAAGGCCGGTTTTTGGTTTTGAAGATGTTGAGAACGGCATCTTCCATAAGTGCGTTTCCCGCAAGTCCATACACCGTTTCTGTAGGAATGGCAGCAATTTTGCCTTCCTTTAGTGCTTGAGCAACCTCATTGATGTTTTTTGTTATCATGCCTTAAATAAAAAAAAGCCCTGGAAAATTCCAGGGCTTTTGCAGAGGGAGAGGGATTCGAACCCCCGGTACCTTGCGGTACAACGGTTTTCAAGACCGCCGCATTCGACCACTCTGCCATCCCTCTTTGTGGTTTTCTTCGAATTGGTTTGCAAAAGTATCGCTTTACCTGATAAGTACAAAACATTTTCACTAATTTTTGTTCCCGTACTTTTTTCTAGCTATTTCTATACT
>JBKBXU010000320.1:0-5221 GCA_046313675.1 Cytophagaceae bacterium | reverse complement strand
AAGTAATCCCGTCGGATCTTTTAGATGATAAAACTATATATCACATTAATCCAACAGGAAATTTTGTTATAGGAGGTCCTCATGGAGATTCAGGATTAACCGGAAGAAAGATTATAGTAGATACCTATGGAGGCAAAGGTGCCCATGGTGGTGGAGCATTTTCAGGGAAAGATCCTTCCAAAGTAGATAGAAGTGCTGCCTATGCTGCAAGGCATATTGCTAAAAACCTGGTTGCTGCAGGTGTGGCAGATGAGGCTCTTGTTCAGGTTGCCTATGCCATTGGTGTTTCTAAGCCGGTATCACTTACCGTAAATACCTACGGAAAATCAAAAGTTAAACTATCCGAAGGTGAGATAGCGGAAAAAGTGCTTAAAATATTTGACATGAGGCCTAAGGCCATTGTTGAAAGACTTGGCTTAAAGAATCCGATATTTTCTCCAACTGCTGCATATGGCCATATGGGTAGGGATTCTTATTCTGCGGATGTAGAGTTGAATTACGTAGAAATTGTAAATAAAGGTGGAGAGAGTCATGAGATCAGAAAGAAAGAAAAGAAAAAGGTAGAATTTTTTACCTGGGAGAAACTGGATTATGTAGCTCAGATCAAAAAGGAGTTTGGATTATAAACAAAAAGAGTGGGTCGCATAAGCGACCCATTTCTTTTATTAATAGCTTTGCATTTTATCTTTTAACTTATTTACCTGTCTTTTTAGATTCTCATACGCCCGATCGGTGGCTTCCTCAAAGGAGGCACCTTGTTCTTTTGCCATTATTGAGGATCCTGGAACATATAACTTGATATGAATTAGCTTATTCTGTGGTTGGTCAGTATTGTCCAGGTGCAGATATACTTCCCCACTCATAATCTTATCATAGAACGTTTCCAATTTGTCCATCTTCTTTTGAATAAAATCCAAAAGCTTTTGATCTGCAGTAAAATGAATTGATTGAATTTGAAGTTTCATGGTACTCAATTTTAAAGTTTAACTTACGATTTCGGGTGCGCTTTATCAAAAATGGCCTTGATCTTATCAAGGGAATTGTGGGTATACACCTGTGTTGCGGCCAGACTGCTATGTCCTAATAGTTCTTTTACAGCATTTAAGTCTGCCCCTTTATTTAATAAATGTGTTGCAAATGTATGCCTCAAAACGTGAGGATTTTTTTTATCTGAAAGAATGCCAGATAAATATTTTTTTACTAAGCGATATATAAACACAGGATAGGTTTTGTCGCCCTTGTCCGTTAATAAAAAATGCTCTTTACTATTTCCCTTCATATGATCATCCTTTGCCCCTCTATATATACTAATGTTAGTTATTAAAGTTTTGTTCATTGGGATGATTCTTTCCTTGCCTCCTTTGCCGTGAACCTTAATTGTACCGCTATGAGGATTTACATCCTTGTCTTTCAATTCTATTAATTCGGATAATCGAATTCCTGTTCCATATAAGAGTTCAAGTGTAACTCTATCTCTTAGTCCTGCAAATGTATGTTCAAACTCGAACTGATCTAATAGTTTATCCATTTCAGAAGATGCTATAAACGAAGGTAGGGCTTTCTTTATCTTCGGAGCAATGATTTTTTCTGTAGGATTGACAGATATAAGTCCTTGTTTAAATAAATATTTATAATAAGACCTTAGTGTGGCAATTTTTCTGTTTACAGACCGTGAGTTTATGCCTTCTTCCATCAGAACCAAAATCCATGATCGAATCATATTATGATCTGCTTTTGATGGATCATCCAATTCGTACGAAGTGGAAAGATAAAGGCTAAACTGGCTCAGATCATTTTGATAAGAGACAATAGTGTGAGGACTATATCTCTTTTCGTATTGAAGGTGTTTTATAAAAAAATTTACCATATCGCCCTGTTTATCCACAGGTCAATATGGTAAAAAATGCTGTAAAAAGAAATGTTTTTACTGATTTTGATCAGCAGACATTTTTTGTTTATAGATAGCTTTGATTTTTTCAGTTCTTCTGGATACAGAAGGTTTTTCATAAAAGCTTCTGCTTCTTACTTCTTTCAAAACACCAGTTCTTTCAAACTTCTTTTTAAATCTTTTAAGAGCTTTGTCTATAGATTCGTTTTCTTTTACGTTAATTATAATCATAATATAAAGTATATTCTTTTCTTCTAAAGGGATGCAAATTTAAATAATAATTAGTAAATGTCAAAAATAGTTCCGAATTATTTTTGTGTAAGGCATCTGGAAATTACCAATTTTTGAATTTCCGAAGTGCCTTCTCCAATAGTGCATAGTTTTAAGTCCCTATAAAATTTTTCTACAGGGTAATCTTTTGTATATCCATAGCCTCCGAATATCTGTACGGCCTCATTGGATACTTTAACAGCAACTTCTGAAGCATAATATTTAGCCATTGAAGATTCTTTGGTCATATTGAGCCCTTTGTTCTTCATGTCTGCCGCTCTAAACGTTAGTAATTTGGCGGCTTCAATTTCAGTGGCCATATCAGCAAGTTTGAAACTTATACCCTGAAATGAAGAAATGGGTTTATTAAACTGTTGTCTTTCCTGAGCATATGCCAGGGCGGCTTCATAAGCTCCTTCAGCAATACCAAGGCTTAATGCGGCTATAGAGATTCTCCCTCCATCAAGTATCTTTAGCGACTGTATAAACCCTTCACCAACTTGCCCTAAGATATTTTCCTTATGCACACGGCAGTTGTCAAATATTAGTTCTGTAGTTTCGGAAGCCCGCATACCTAATTTGTTTTCCTTTCTTCCTGCAGAAAACCCCGGTGTCCCTTTTTCAATGACAAAGGCAGTAGCACCTCGCTTGTCACCTTGTTCGCCGGTTCGTACTATTACTACGGCAACATCACCGGACTTACCATGGGTAATGAAATTCTTAGCACCGTTAATTACAAAATAGTCGCCGTCTTCTTTGGCTACCGTTTTCATGTTTGCTGCATCTGATCCTGTATTAGGTTCCGTCAATCCCCATGCGCCAATCCATTCTGCAGTGGCTAATTTGGGTAGCCATTTTTGTTTTTGCTGGTCATTACCAAATTGTAGTATATGGTTAGTGCAAAGTGAATTATGAGCTGCCATGGACAGTCCGATTGAACCATCTATTTTGGAAATCTCGATAATCGCTGTGACATATTCCAGATAACTTAACCCTGCTCCACCGTAACTTTCAGGAACCAAGATGCCCATCAGGCCTAATTTCCCCATTTCTTTAAATAATTCCACCGGAAATTCTTGTTTCTCATCCCAGTCCATAACATTAGGTTTTATGTTTCTGGTACCAAAGTCCCGAACCATCTGGGAGATCATTTTCTGGTTTTCATTTATGTCAAAATTCATAGAATAGCAAAAAATATTTATTTATTAAACATTCGATAAAGTATAATGTTTTTTTATTGAATTCAATAGAATATTTACGGTAAACCTTATATTTGGGATACAATACTTATTCTGCGTGAAAAATAAGAAAAAATATTCACCCAAAATAAGGTTTTTTATTGGTTGAAGGATTTATTATAGATTTTTAATTTTAAAAAGTAAGACACATGAAAATAGCAGTAGTAGGAACTGGATATGTAGGACTTGTTTCAGGCACATGCTTCTCAGAGACCGGTAATTTCGTCACCTGTATTGATATAGATGAGAAAAAAGTTAAAAAACTGGAGCAGGGGCAAATGCCTATTTATGAGCCCGGTCTTGAAATTTTGTTTGAAAGAAATATTCAGGAGGGTAGGCTAAAATTCACAACCAATCTGGAAGAGGGTATTGAGGATGCAGAAATTATTTTTCTGGCTCTGCCTACACCTCCCGGTGAAGATGGCTCCGCTGATTTAAAATATGTCCTAAATGTGGCGGAAGAGCTCGGCCCAATGTTAAAGCAGTATGTTGTAATTGTAGACAAGAGTACAGTTCCTGTTGGTACAGCAGAAAAGGTGAGAAAAAGAGTTGCAAAAAATGCTAAAGTTGAATTTGATATTGTATCAAATCCGGAATTCTTGCGCGAAGGTGTTGCTGTTGATGATTTTATGAAACCTGAAAGAGTGGTTGTTGGCACGAACTCCCCACGAGCACGTAAAGTAATGGAAATGCTTTATGCCCCCTATGTCAGACAGGGGAATCCACTTATATTTACCGACGAACGGTCGGCAGAATTAATTAAATATGCTGCCAATTCTTTCCTTGCTATGAAAATTTCATTTATGAATGAAGTAGCCAATTTGTGTGAAAGACTGGGGGCAAACGTTGACCAGGTACGGATAGGTATTGGTACTGACAGCCGGATTGGCAAAAGATTCCTTTTCCCAGGAATTGGTTATGGAGGAAGTTGTTTTCCTAAAGATGTTCAGGCATTGGTAAAAATGTCAGAAGAGTCAAATTTTGATTTTAAAATTCTGAAATCTGTGATGGAGGTTAACCAGGAGCAGAAAACGGTTTTATTCCCTAAGATTAAAGCACACTTCAATAATGATCTTAAGGGTAAAAAATTAGCTATATGGGGCTTATCCTTTAAACCAAATACAGATGACATCAGAGAGGCGCCATCTTTATATTTGATTGAGGAGCTCTTGAAGGAGGGTGCAGAAATTACTGCTTTTGACCCGGAAGCCATTGAGAATGTCCGCAATTTATTAGGTGATAAAATTAATTATAATAAAAATGCCTATGAGGCACTTAAAGATGCTGAAGCCTTAATTATAGTGACTGAATGGTCAGAGTTCAGGACACCAGATTTCACCAGAATGAATAAATTGCTAAAAAGCAAAGTGATATTTGATGGAAGAAATGTTTTTGACCTTCAGCAAATGAAAGATCTCGGATATCATTATGAATCCATAGGACGTGAAGTTGTAAGAATAGGAAGTGAGATTGTAACGCATTAATTTTTTATCATGAATATATTACCACAAAAAAAAAGAGTTTTAATCACGGGGGGAGCCGGTTTCCTTGGCTCCCACCTTTGTGACCGTTTTATAAAGGAAGATTTTCATGTTATTGCCATGGATAATCTGATCACGGGGGATTTGAAAAATATAGAGCATCTAATGAAGTTAAAGAATTTTGAATTCTACCATTGCGATGTTTCTAAATACATTCATATACCCGGGAATTTGGATTACATCCTGCATTTTGCCTCACCGGCAAGCCCTATTGATTACCTCAAGATTCCTATTCAAACACTTAAAGTAGGATCTTTGGGAACACATAACTGCCTGGGCTTGGC
>JBKBXU010000319.1:0-5236 GCA_046313675.1 Cytophagaceae bacterium | reverse complement strand
ATTTATCCCAGAGCTTTATCTCAGGAAAAGGGTACCGTCTATATTACGACAGTTTTAGCCTCTGCGTGCATCGAAAGGCAAGAGGTTGTTCGAGCTTACTTCACTTACGACGTGGTAATTTGTAAACGTGGTAATTTGCAAACTGTAATTAGGGGAAGATACGGATTTGAAGAAAATATGTTACACTAATATAAAACTAATGGGATTCATGCTTGAAATATGGAATGTAGACTAACCACCGAGATTAGATCGATTGCGGATTTGCCCAAAATAACCTCACTTATACTTCCAGAAGGATTTGAATTACTTCCTAACTTATCAGAGCTCTTTGAATTAGAATTTGCTTTTTATGAATATAAATTACTTTCCAAACATGAAATCCTGCGCAGGGGAGCATTTTTAAAAAGTGTTGACGGGATTCCCACATATCATTACCTAATTTGTTCAAACAACAGTCCTCTTATGTGGGAAGGAAGGTCAGAGATAACGAAATCTTATTTCAAAGAAGGCAACTTTTCTACAGGGTACGCTACACATGGCCTTTTTCCCTATAGAGGAAAATTTCATCCGCAGCTAATAAAAGGTATTTTAAATATATTAAAAATTCAACCAGGAGATGTTATTCTTGACCCGATGTGTGGCAGCGGAACGCTCAATGTGGAAGCAAGCATTATTGGAATTGATTCTATTGGTATTGAAAAAAGCCCATTCTGTGTCGTGATGAGCAAAGTTAAGTATGAGGCATTAAAAGTTGATAGTTCCATATTATCATCAATACTTAAAGATATGTATGAAAACTATAAGACCTTAATAAGTAATAAGACTTTGCCTAAAAATTTTTCTTATCATAATGGTTTTGAGCCTGAAACAGCCATAACTCTGCTTGCCTTTTTAGATGCAATGGGATATGCAAGGAGATGTTCAAAAGATATAGATGTTCTTTTTCCATCAGTTCTTAAAAGATATGTAGGACAGATATATTCTTTCATTCAGGTAAGAGACAAACTTAACCTCAAAATTGGTAATGCCAGGTTTGAAATAGGTGATGCAAGAAATCTTCCCTTAGAAGACAATTCAATTGATGCTGTTATTACATCTCCACCATATTCTTTTGCAATTGATTATGCTGAGAATGACCGACCCCAATTGGAATATCTTGGTTATAATGTCAATGAAGTTAGGGAAGAGATGATAGGTTTAAAAGGCAAAACAAGAAAAGAAAAACTGATTAATTATTTTGATGATATGAATAGACTCATGTCAGAGATAGCGAGAGTTTTAAAGATTGGGAAATATGCAGTAATTATAATAGGTTCAAATGATATTCAAACAGGCGGAATAAGATTAGAGGCCAAAATCGAAGAAATAGCACTAAATAATGGTTTCGTTCTTGACCAAAAAATTGTAAAGCCAATTAAAGGAATAAAGAATACGATGAAAGATGAGTATATTTTGTTCCTGAGGAAAGAAAGATAATTATGCATTATCCATCGTTAGAAGAAAAGCTTGAAACGGTAATCTCAAAGAACACATTTTATTTCTACAATGAGGAATTTGAGGAGCAGTATGAAGGGAATATCTCTTCAATTGCTCAGAATATCTTCCTTCTCAAAAACAGAATAGAAAGCAATGGTCTAAAAGAGTCTGTTTTACTTGAGCATATAAGAATGGTTGAAGACGGTTTGGATGCCATTTTGACCATAACAGGTTTTTCTAAGGAAAGTTTGCAGAGAATAGTTACTTTTATCAGAGTCACCGATGATAAAACTCTGTCAAGGCTTGTTAACAAAGAGTATTGGCCGAATGAGGAATTTAAGACCGAGTGGGGATTAGAGAAGATAAAGTCCCTAATCAAAACCAATGAAAAATTTGCTGAAGGCATCGTAAATCTATTTTTCAAGGGACCTACAGTTCCTGTGATAAAAAAGGTTCTACCACTTTTTGAGTTTAAGAAACTCGATATAAAGAAGTTTAGTTTCTCAGTAGAATCTCTTGTAGATACAATCATAAGATACAAGACCAAAGGCTCATATAAAGCTGCAAGGAATGGAAATCCTGAAGTTGTAATTGAAAATATTCTGATAACCAAACAGCTAACCTTTGAGAAAGGGAAATTCAAAATTCCAGAGGCAGGCAATATTCCAAGGACGATGGACTTTATCGTTCCTAACAAGACATCCCCGAGATTGATAATTGAGTGTTCTTACTCAGTAACTACCGCATCAGGAATGGGAGATAAAGCAAAGACAGAAAAGACTGTTAGGGACTATTTAAAGAAAAATTATCCAAATGTCATTTTTGTTGGTTTTGTAGATGGGATTGGATGGTATGTCCGAAGGGGTGACTTAAACCGTATGGTTGATGCTTACGATTTTGTCTTTACATTTCATAAGGATGAATTAAAAAAATTTGAAGATTTGCTTATGGAAATAAAGGAGGTGAAATAAAGATGCCTACTATAGAGTTTAAACATGAAACTGTTGGACATTTTTTGGCTGACAGTTTTTTAAGAGTTCCTATATATCAAAGGGCCTTTGCTTGGGAGGTTACGAATGTTCAAGATTTATTTGATGATATTAAAAATTCTTATCCAGAGGATTATTTTATCGGGACGATTGTTGTTACAAATAAAGGAGATTACTATGAAATTGTGGATGGTCAACAACGGTTAGCAACTATCTATTTATTTTTCACAGCTTTGAGAGATTTTTTAAAGGAAATAAATAATGATAAATGGAGATATATTGAGACCAATTATTTACTCGAGGAAAGCTTAAGAGATTCAGAAAACAAACCGAAGTTAATATTAAATGCCACTGATCATGAACTATATTTTAAAAGAATTCTCCTAAACGATAGTTCTGTTTCTGCTTCAAAAGGATCACACCAGAGGCTCCTAGATGCATACAATTATATTAAAACTTTTGTTGAAACAGAATTTAAGAGTAAAAAAGTGGATGGTCTTTTTGATTTAGTGGACTTTATACATAATAAACTAAAAATAGTTGTTGTAATAGTTCCGGATGAGGTGAATGCATATACTATATTTGAAACATTGAATGATAGGGGATTATCTTTATCACAAACAGATTTGATAAAAAATTATCTTTTTAATAAATCAGATGATAGACTCAATGAAGCACAGGATAAGTGGACAGCGTTCACTGGTGCAATAGAAAATTCAGTTAGTGAAGAAGAAATTCTTCAATATATAAGATATTTTTGGTCATCAAAATATGGATTAGTAAGAGAAAAAGAGTTATTTAAACAAATAAAAAATAAAATAACAAATAAAAATCAGGCGATTACTTTTTTAAGTAACCTTGAAAATGGAACAGAGAAGTACCTTGCTTTATTGAATCCAAATCATCCTCTATGGGAAGACTATCCTGTTGATTGTGCAGATTTAATATCAGAATTAATAGAGTTACGTTTAGTTCAACCGAGACCTTTGCTTTTCGCTATTTTGGAAATTTTTTCAAATAAAGATGATGTTTCAAAATCATTTAAATTAATTGTTTCCTGGTCGGTTCGGAATTTAATAACAGGAGTAACAGGTGCAGGTAGTTTAGAAAAAGAATTTTCAAATCAAGCTAAATTAATAAATGATGGAAAGATATCGAATTTTAATCAACTTAAGGATTCTATTTCAAGGCTTATTCCAACTGATCAGCAGTTTAAATCTGCATTTACAATTGCTACAGTATCAAAATCTTACATCGCAAAATATTATCTCAGGAAGTTAGAAGAATCATATTGGGAAACAAAGGAGTTATCACCTTTAAAGGATCCAGAAAAGGTAAATTTAGAGCATATTTTGCCCGAAAGCCCTAATGATTTAGCTAAAAATTGGCCTAAATTTGATAAGGTCTCACATAAAACCTATGTTAGAAGATTGGGAAATCTTACTTTAATTTCAAAAAAGCTAAATGAGAAAGCAGCAAACGGTAGTTTCAACGATAAAATTCAATTCTATAAAGAATCAGAACTAAAAATAACACGCAATATTTGTGAATATATAGACTGGAGCCCTGAAACAATTGATAAAAGACAAAATGAATTTGCATCAAAAGCTGTACAGGTATGGAAGATATGAAAAATAAAGAATTTTTTAACTCACTAATAAACAAGATCATTCAGGGGGATTGTCTTGAAATAATGCGAAAGATCCCTGATAATAGCGTTGATGTAGCCTTTGCTGATCCACCCTTTAATCTGAAAAAGAAATACAACAGCTACTATGATAAACACGAGGTTGAGGAGTACCTATCTTGGTGTAAAGAGTGGTTGACAGAAATGGTTCGTATTACTAAACCCACAGGTTCTATTTTCGTTCATAATATCCCCAAATGGTTAATCTATTTTGGCTTTTTTCTAAACGAGATTGCTATATTTCGTCACTGGATTGCTTGGGATGCGATGGGCTCTCCCCTTGGTAAAACGCTTTTACCCAATCACTATGGAATTTTATATTATGTGAAGTCTGAGAAATTCAAATTTTATGATATTAGAATGTTACATAAGCGATGCAGAAACTGCCATTATGTTTTGCAGGATTACGGAGGGAAAAAAAACCAGATGCATCCATTTGGACCTCTTGTTTCCGATGTGTGGACAGACATCCATAGAATAAGACATAAAAAAAGAAGGGACGAACACCCCTGTCAATTGCCAGTACATCTACTTGAGAGACTACTGCTTTTTAGTAGCGATGAAGGAGATATAATTCTTGATCCGTTCATAGGAACTGGGACGACTGCTATTGCAGCGAAAAGATTGGGAAGAAAATATATTGGCATTGATATTGATCCTAAGTATGTTGAGATAACCAATAAAAAATTAGAACAGACAAAACCAACAATAATTAATGGATGTTATGTAAGCATTTTTCTTGATAATGTAATAACCCTTAGAGATAAGGATTGGAATAAAATTAAGGAGGCATTTATTATCCCCCAAGACCCCTTAGAATTGGAAAGGAGAGAAATCTATTTGGTGCACAAAAAGGAAAGAAAAATTAAACACGAAGTAATAGAGGGGATACAGAGTGGTTTATTTTCCCAAACTCCGGCCCAAAAGTGCCGATAGAAAATTACAACCACAAGGCAGACCTTATTTTATACCTTTTTAAAGCTTTTTGGTACTCTTAAAACGGTATTTAAGACGGCCCTTTTGAAAAATCTATTTTATTTGAATCCTTGAATCCCCTAATCCATCAACTTTTTGCCCTCTCAGG
>JBKBXU010000318.1:0-5241 GCA_046313675.1 Cytophagaceae bacterium | reverse complement strand
ACCACTGCTAATATAATTTTTTTATTATGTCATTACATCAACCTGGATTTATCACTTCAATTTTTGAAAACCACTATAAGTATTATACTTCTGTTGGAGTTGAAACTATAAAACAACAAGCGGGACAAATAGAGCAGGTGAGTGCTGATTATCAGGGGAGGGTTATTTATGAATTGTTGCAAAATGCTTTTGATAAAGCAGAGCAATCTGTTTTGATATCTGTAAAAGATAATCACTTATTTATCGCAAATGACGGAGTTAAATTTACTTATCAAAGTAAATATAATTATCACGAGGGAAGCTCCAAAAGATCAGATTTTCAATCCTTGTGCTCAATATCAACCTCTACTAAAAATGCCAATGAAAGTATAGGTAATAAAGGTGTTGGGTTTAAATCTGTCTTTTCTATTGCGGAGAATGGGTTCGTAACTATTCATTCCATAGGGAAATTTTTAGAGGAAGGCATTGAAGCGCCCGTTTCCTTTAGAGTTTACGACTCATTTAAAACTTTGGATGTTCCCGAAAGTCTCCAAGATGAAGTTAAGGTCAAACTTAAATCTCAAATTGAGGAAGTACATAAAGAAAGAAATGACAGAGGAGTGCCAGGATATTACTACCCTATTTATTTAAATGAACAAGATGATTATGTTCGTCAATTAGTAAACAAGGGATTTGTAACTATTATTCAGATTCCTGTCGGTGAGAAATACATGGGGCAGGTTAAGGAGCTTTTTGAGGATATAAAAAAGTTTCATTTTCAATTTGTTCAGCTAAAAAATGGCAAGGATATTAATATTGATTTTGAATTTCAGGATAACCCTCATTTATCCTTTATAAGATCTACGAAGAGTGGTGATATTAAAACTACCTTAATATCTTGTGCTTTATCAGGAGAAGTTAATGAATTAGCAAATATGGCAGGTATAAATATTGCTAACCCACAAGTTGCGATATTGATAAGAGATCCAAATCATAAAGATGAAGATCCAAAGTCATACCTGTATAATTATCTTCCAACACAAATTGAATCACCTTTTAAGTTTGTTGATTTTCATGCTGATTTCCATACAACTGTAGATCGAAAATCTATTAGTTTTGATGGGGAAATAGGAAAGTATAACAGAGCATTATTAAGAGGATGTATAGAACTGTTCTTTTCATGCTTACATCACCATTCGGAAGCCGGTGAAAGTGTAAAATTAAACTATCGATATATTGATAATAATTTCAATGATAAATATCCTATCAGAGCTTTTAGTTGGAAGTTGATTGAAGTGTTAAAAAATTCTTACGATGTTTATTCAATTGTAAGAAGCATATTAAGGGTTGATTTAGAGTATGAAACTACTTCAAGACTATTTTCTGCTTTAGCTTTTAATTTTTTCAACAATAAGAATGAAGATGAGCAGGAGTATGGTTATTTTTATGAATACACCGGCTTATTTATAAACTGTTTTGCTAGATGGTATAATGATCCCAAAAATTGGCCTGATGCCTTTCAAACCAAATTTGCTGAGGTTTTAATTGAAACAGATGCTCCCATTATCCCTCCTGAAAAGCACCTTCCCCTTTCACTTAAAAACGAATTGTTTTTTAAAGAATTAAGAAATGAGGAATCTGGAATTTTTATTCCTGGCTTTTTAGATTTAAAAATTACAAGTTTTGAAGGTTGGCATCCATCATTTAGAAAGAAACTTGGAATTAAAGAATTTTCTGACAGGAATGAAATTCTAAAATATTTTAGACAAGCTTCTAACCAAGGTAAATTTCATAATAAGGAAAATCAATTTACAGAAGACCAACAGAGAGAGCTTTTGAAAAGTATAACTACCCTAATGGGTAAAACTTCTGATTCCATACAATCCACCCACAGGTATGAAGATTATTTAAATCGTAAAAACTCAGAAAACACTGCGGCTAATTTTGCTAATTTTAGTTTATCTACCATTTTTTTAAAAACTAAAAAGGGTAAATATAAGCCTGCTCAACTTTGCTCTTATAGAGAACTAGATACTTTCTTTTTGCCGGATTTTCCGGAGGGAGTTCAGGAACAAACTTTTCTTAAGTATTTAGGTGTGTCATTTCATGACCATTTTAATTTTGTGGATTTGTCTATTTATGATTCTTTAAAAGATGGTCTTGATTACATTCCTGCATTATGGAAAAGAGAGACAAGTGACGATAATCTTGTTCATAAAGAGGTGGTTGAAGGGGTAAGGGTAATAAAAAATGGAGAGCAAATTCTGGAACCTGCTCTCATTAATGATAACAATTATCGCTTTTTATACAATGTCAGTATTTACGACTTGAAAGATGATGCAAAGCCACTCTTGTTAAAAGAATACCAAAATTTCCCAAAAGAGTATCTTACTGTATTGCTTAAAAAATGTAAAGAGAGCTTGGCGCATAAAGAAGACTTACTTCGCCTTTATCAGTTGGTTTTTGAACCCTTTCATCGTCACTTTAAGGAATATTTGGTTATTCAAAATGAAAGTCTTTTTTTCTCTAACGATAATTCTTTTTATCTGGTAAATAGTTTCGCTGAATTTCAACTTGTCGAAAATTTAAATTTGGATAAACCTGTATTGTGTTATTACAGGAGTAAGATAGAAAATTCAAATTATGGTTTTGTTGGCGAAGTGCTTGAATTTAAAGAAGAAACGTTACAAGTATTTCAAAAAGAGGAAAAGCCCGAACTGAAAAAAAAGCTTCAGGAACGTATGTTCTATATCCTGGCTTGTATTAGCGAATCTCATTTGTCCGAAGTCAACTTTTTTGAGAATCGTTACAGAATAGAAGAGCTGTCCAAAAAAATTTCCTCATTGCTTATTTATGAAGTTGATTCTATCCAAAGAACAATCCGCCTCAATTCTAATGAAACTACAATTGTAAACAGAGAATATGATGACGATAATTATTCTGTTTATTTTTTAAAATCTTCATCAACTAATTTAATAGCGGAAGCGATTTCAAAAGCTGTATTTAACAACTTACGTATTTCTCAGCACCTTGAACTTATACTTTTTTATAAAAAGATCGAAGATTTAAAGAGTCAGTACTTAATACAGGAGAAAAAATATTATCAGATTTTTTGTAAGGAGTGGATCCCTGATTACTATGAAAAATTTATTGGGTTCACTAAAAGGATTTTAAATTATTTTGAATGGAAAGAGATAGATAATGAGTGGTTTCGATATAATGAGGATCATCAAAGTCAGTTTTTGGTATTTTTAGGCAGTCATAATAAAATTAACCTTCTGGAGCATTACATCGAAAAGGAAAAACTATATTATAAAGGAGATATCTTTAAAAATTTTGGCCTTGAGATTGACTACGACTTACACAATAAAGAGATAGCAAGGTTAGCGGTTAAGCTGGGAGGAATAAAGTCCGAACAAGCTGAAGAATTGCATAAAAAAGTACTCGCTTTAAAAGGTAGGTTGGGAATTAAGGCTGAGTTAGAATCTATTGAAACTGAAATTGAGCAGATATTTAAAGATGAACTTTCAAATTGTAATAATGAATTCGAGATTGCCAAATTACAGCATGAAATAAAGATTGAAAATGATATAAACCGTATTTTTAATAAAAGAGCAAGCGATAATTCATCTGTAAAAACTAATTTTAGTATAGATAGTCAATTTGATGGTGAAGCTGTATTAGCGGCTATTGCAGTCTCTGCAAAAAAAGTGATTTATCAGGGTAAAGAAATATCTTCTACTAACTCAGAAGTTATTGGTGCCAATGGGGAAGAAGAAGTTCTGTTGTTTTTGATACAAAACTTTATTGAAAATCAAGTTGGTGAAGCGAGGGTGAAATCATTGAATGAAGTATATAAGCAGATAATTGTTCTTATTGGTTTAGAGAGTGAAATAATTCAGAAATACTTTAATCATTGTATTGATGTAGTCAATGATAATGAAAAACTTACCAAAGCGCTTATTCCGTATTTTTATATTACCCTACATTATAAGTATGCTTTTGTTGACATTGTGGCCTGGTATAATAATAAGCCATATTTGATTGAAGTAAAATCTACCACTAGAAACAGACATAATTATTTCAATATTTCTAAATCAGAAGTAGATGCTGCCAGGAAATACGATAATTATATGATTGTAAGAGTGACTCCGGAAAAAATGATATTTTTAGGTAACCCAATTAAAAATATTGAGGATAAATTTACTGAAATTAAAGGCAGTAACTTTAGAATTCAACCCAAAGGTTACTCTTTTGAATTTGTTTAATTTTTAGAATAATACTATGCCTAGCCAGACCAATGAACAAGTCTTAGAATCAGTTAATTTTTTTTATATTTTTAGGTGTATAAAATTTTTTAAAACGGATGCTCGGTAAATTAAAAGTATTTATAAGCAGTGTACAAAAAGAATTTGCTCATGAGCGGGAGCAATTGTATCAGTATTTTTGTGATGATGCTTTCCTGAATACATTTTTAGAACCTGTACTTTTTGAAAAACTTCCTGCCGCTACACATGCCCCTGATAAAATTTATATTGATGAAGTAAGTACGTCTGATGTTTATATAGGACTTCTTGGTCAGGAGTATGGTTATGAAAATGAACAGGGTATTTCTCCTACCGAACAGGAGTACAACCATGCATGCAAAATGGGTGTTCCACGCTTCATTTTTATCAAAGGTGGTAACGACATCAAACGCCACCCAAAGGAAGAAGCCTTTATTCGGAAAGTAGGGGAGGACGTTTCCAGAAAACGTTTCCATACCATGGAAGAGTTGAAACAGGAGGTGAATAAAGCCTGCTTTACGCTTTTGCAACAAAAAGGCCTTTTTAACCATCAGGGCTTTGATAGTTCTGTTCAGCCCAATGCTTCTCTTTCCGATTTGGATGAAAGTAAGATTCAGGAGTTCGTTCGTATGGCCGGAGAAAAAAGAGGTTTCCCTCTTCCTTCAGGCTCTTCCCCTGAAAAGGTATTGGCTCATTTGAATATGATAGCAACTGAGGGTATTAAAAGCAGTGCATTGCTTGTGTTTGGAAAGAAACCACAACAGTTTTTTCCATCGGCTACGGTCAAATGTGCCCATTTCCATGGAACGAGGGTAGAGAAACCCATTCCTGATCATAAGGTGTTTGGTGGTGACGATTTTGAGCAGGTAGATAAGGCCGTCGATTTTGTTTTGTCAAAAATTTCCACTTCAGTCGGCTTAAGAACCGATAGTGCTCAGGCACCCGTTCAGTATGAAATTCCCCGGCCTGTTATTGC
>JBKBXU010000317.1:0-5275 GCA_046313675.1 Cytophagaceae bacterium | reverse complement strand
AATTGCAGGAGCGGCTTCAGCGACAAATGCTGCACTTGCCTGCTCCGGACAGGTAGATACTGGCTTACAATACGTAGCATACCATGGAGCTACATTGTAAGAAACCCCCACACATACTTCTGAATTTGTAAAATGCTCCCCTGTTTCAATATTTACCCTAAATGGAGAGCCGCTAACCGGAGTTATGCTCTTGCTGTATCCATTAACGTACCATGAATAAGCGGTAGCACCTGTTCTTTTTGAAGGATTGACTTCAAACAAGATGGTAGAGTTGAGGGCTCCACAATCAGGCCCTAACACATCATCCGTCCCAACCAGAGCAGGGTTGTTTACAACAATTGTCCGTGCTGTGGAAGTTGTTGTTGCTCCACTATTGTCTGTTGCCCTAGCGGTGATGGTGTACGTACCTGCCGCCACATTATTCCATGTAAAGCTGTAAGGTGCAGTGGCATCTGTATGAAGCAATGTTGTACCATTATAGAACTGTACATTGGTTATCGTTCCATCAGAGTCTGCTGCATTGGCCGATATGGTAATGCTTGCCGGTGCTGTAAAGCTTGCGTTATTCGCAGGTGCTGTTAAGCTCACGGTCGGTGGTACATTGGCCGGTGCATTTACCGTAACCACAAAGGTATTGGTACTTGTACATCCACCTGCATTGGTATAAGTGGCCACATAATTACCAGCCTGATTTGTTTGGATATTACTTAAAGTGATCTCACGGCTTGTAGCACTATAATTGTTAGGTCCGCTCCAGCTCCACGATCCACCTATAACAGGTTGCGGCCCAAACCGCACAGAGTTGCCAACAATTAAAGTTGCAGAAGAAGTCTGTGACCATGCTCCACCATTGATCTGTGTATAAGGTATAATGGTTGTTGGGGTGCAAGGAGCATTAACTACCACAGTTCTTGGAGCGGAAGTTGTTTCTGCCCCTTGATTATCTGTAGCCTTGGCAGTAATGGTATATGTTCCTGCTGCTACATTGTTCCAAGTAAAACTGTATGGACTGGTAAGATCCTCACCCAGTTTGCTTGAGCCGTTAAAGAACTCAACTTTAGCAACAGAACCATCACTATCGGAAGCATTAGCCGTAATGGTAATGCTTGCCGGAGCTGTATAACTTGCATTATTTGCAGGAGCTGTAAGGCTTACTGTCGGAGCCTGGTTTTCATCAGGAGTTATAGAAATGTTAAAAACCAAGGTAACACGGGCTGTTTCAGTAGCACTTTTGGTGTACACCAAGGCCTGTCGGATCGTATACTTGTCGCCGGGTTGACACCGGTTAGGGTATTGGCCAACATTAGCTACGAAGTTATTTATGTTTAATTCGGAAAATACAAAAGCCCCGTTACCCCATGCTATGGTTGCTCCGGTATTGCTATACCAATGGCCTGGAGCATTGGCGGTGGACGTTGCATTCAAGGTTCCATTTGGATTGACACCGTAGTACCTGATGGTAGAACCAAAGGCACGGGAAATAGCGTCTGGAGACATGGAAAATGCTTCCGCTATCTGGCTAGAATTAAGCATAACTGCGGTTGGGGTATAATCATTGCTTGGATCCATGGTGATGTCGTACGTAAGGGTTGCATCCTGGATCGGATTGCTGAACTCTCCCAGCAGGTTTGTGTTTTGAAATTGTACCTGATAAGGCCAATGTTCATCGTTGGTGTTATCATCGTCCCATGGATGTTTCCAGTGTTGCTGTGGAGATCCTGAAACCACCAACCATAGATTAACACAATTGTCAGGGCAATCGAAGGATAAGGAACCCTGTGGGTTATTGCCGTTTACAACATTGGCTCTTTCCATGTCACTATAAACCCTGGTTCCATCTCTCAATAAGGCTACAAATCCGTAACGCCAGCCTCCCTGATTAACGTTCAAAGCCCTGTACCCTGATTGCCCTGCCAATCCGGTAAAGTTTACGGTTACGGTTGTTGCCTGAGAAGGGGCATTTAATTTTATACTGTTGTATCCATAATTTTCGATACATACACTTGGGTCAATCCTCCAGAAATTGTCAGGAGTCCTGCTCATTCGGACTTGTGCCCTGCTGTTGATGTAAGCGGCACCTCTGGATTTTATGGATGGTATATCCCATGTGGTTAAGCGGGCTGCATGTTCGTAAATTTCATCATTAAACTGAGACTGAGAAATGGAATTGAGCCTTTTATAGGTTTCTACCGGATCTTCAGGCCTGCGCGAATCTCTCCAAAGCCTTCCCATAAATTTCTGACCTCTTTTGAAGTTCCAAAAAAATGGAAGAAAGTAATTGGCATAACGGGGAGTTTCATGTAATATGTGAAGGTGATTATTTCTTATGTAATTCGTAAAATTACCGGTGGTAAATTGACTTTCCGGATAAACCTCAAAAGCCTTCCAATTAGCACATTGTTCCCAAAACCCATTGCCTCCAGAACCATTTGGACCGAAGCCATACCGGTATCCTCCCTGAGTATCACAACCTGTTATATATTGAAAGCAGTGGCCAATTTCATGCGCAAGGACGGTGTTGGATCGAGCGGCGGCACCATTTACATGCAATGTACCAATAAGATTATCCTGACCGGACCCAAACGCTGCCCATTGTGTGCTATGCAACATAAAAATGATCATTTTATGCCTGTCTAAAACAGATGATCCTCTAACTGCAAAGCCTAGGGAATCCAGCATAATGGTATAGCTTTTTTCAGCAGTTTCCAATAAAGCATTCATATTCACCCTATGTGGATTTGCAGCTGTTGACGGATCATTTCCATAGCCCTCTTCCCAAAAAACTATAAAATTTTCCGTCTGTACACTTCGGCTATAAGACCATTGACTGGCAGGATCATTTAAATCCATTCGTTGATTAGTAATAAACCTGGGTACATACACAGTCTTTTGTGCAAATACCGATGTCGCGATCAGCAGACCGAGAATAAGAGATAAAGTTTTTTTCATAGTACGTTTAATAGATGGTTTATTTGTTAAAAAATAATTAAACACAAACCGGCTTGTCAAACATTATAATTGACCCTGTTTGAAGTAAATGTGACCTATCTACTTTTGAAATTGAAAAAGGTGAACAGGATGTAAAAAAAATGATAAACCCCTAGCGGGGAAATTCGAAATTCAGAAACCTTTGGACGAAAGACGCTTTGAGGAAGTTCTAAAAAATGGTTGATGAGTTAATTGGTTATTGAGTTAATAAGTTAATTGGTTAATAATCTGACTTTTTCTCATTAAACCCTAAACTCTTCAACTCTTCTTTCTCGTAATTCACCCATTTGTAATTCTCTTATTCCATAAAATAAAGACAATACCCTTCTACCTCTACCTTATCTCTTGAATAAAGAATGGTTGTTCCGTTTATATTGAGATCAAAAAGACGGGCGTCCGTGACCACCAGCTTAAAATCCCCATCAAGCCCGGGTGAAATACTGAAAACATTCCCGTTTACCCAGTCAGACACGACAATTTCTCCATCAAAAGCTTTCTGGGTATTTGCAGATTCGCATTTGCGGATTTTCACATGCAGAATGGAGGGCTTGGCAGCTGCCAGGTACAAATTGTAATAAGGAACGGACGCTGTGATTTTAATGGGCTTTTTTTCTACATATATATAGCGTAGGTTTTCACCTTTTCTTAAGGTAATTATGTATTTACAATTGGCATCCAGTTTTATTTTCTCTGAAGCATATTTATGATCGAGGGTATCTTTTTTATTTTCCGTAAGGTTATTCACCACAATCAGAGAGCCACGTAAATCTTCATAAACAGCCTCATTCTTCAGTTTTAACGTAGCAAAGTATATGGCTTTTCGCTTTAAATGAACCGTCTTCAAAACGCTTTTATGCAAATCCTCCATATCGTAAGTAGAAATCTTAAGTGTATCGGTTTTATAATCTTCTTTGGAAATAACCATCCTGTACCTATGTGCCGGCCTTAGCCACGCCTTCACGATATGGGGTTGCTGCTCTACGGTATGTCTTAAAGGAATATTCAACTCGTCGTCCCACAATTCTATAGTAAAATCAGTAAGGGCGCTTTTATCAAAGTTGTCAAATAAACTAACACTCAAATGTATCCTGTTTTCAGTGTATATGTAAAGGTCATCATCTCTACCTTTACTCTTTCTGTTTGAAGAAAAGTAACCGGTTTTATTCTTTTCCTCGAAGCTAAAGGCAAAATCATCCAGATTGGAATTTACAGGATAACCCATGTTAACCACAATGGTATCTCTGAAAGAGAGATCCGTATAGTAAATATCCATGCCACCAATGCCATAGCGGCCATCCGAAGAGAAAAACAATATCCCATCTTCGGTTATGTAGGGATATTTCTCATCTCCCGGTGTATTAATTTTGTTACCCATATTTACAGGATCGCTCCAACTTCCATTGATAAATTCAGATTTGTAAAGGTCTGTCCCTCCCTTCCCTCCCGGCATATCGGATGTAAAATAGATGACTGACCCGTCTTCACTTATGGAAGGATGGCTCACACTATAGAAATTGCTATTAAAAGGCAGTGGAGAAAAATTTGCCCATTGCTTTGATTCCTCATCAAATTCTGCTGAATAGAGCTGCAATCGGTAAGGCTCTGGGCCTTCTTCCAGACATAAATTTACAATAGCCTTTCTATTTCCATCATAGAAGGATACCGGCCCTGCGTGGAGAATATTCTTTAAGCTTACGAAAGCACTAACCGGATCACTCCAGCCTGTATCTGTTTTAGCAGCATAATACATGTTTGCAAATCCCCCATGGTTAATGGCATTATAGGTTTTGACGACGGAAGAAATTTCAGATTCGGCAAGGTATACCAATCCATTTTCTAAAAATGAAGGGGAATATTCAGAACGGTCACTGTTAAATGGTAATTCATAAATATTGTAGTATAAAGTATCCCTGAACAGGTTATTTAGGATTTCTCTTGAATATAACCGGGTAAAAAGTGTGTCTGCCTTTACATCTCCAACAGCCCTCAGCACATTGAAATAATTGATTTTATCCTGATCACTTAGTGCGTAGCCAAACGCAAGCAGATTTTGGTAGCAGAGTTTAGCTTCTTCATAGCGGGCAAGTTTTTTATACAAAGCGGCAGCTTTTATATTCAGATTATAGTCATACTTCTTACGCTTTTTCTTTAAGGCGAGCGTATAAAAATCAGCTGCCTGGTTATAGGAAAGTTTTGAATAGTGAAGGTCTCCCCTTTTTTCAAGACTTCTTAGATCGGTAAAAATATTTTGAGAATAGCAACTTGATAAGCTGATAAATACAGCTAC
>JBKBXU010000316.1:0-5281 GCA_046313675.1 Cytophagaceae bacterium | reverse complement strand
TAATGTTTTGTGATTTAGCCTTTGATAAGCTAAAGAACAGAATAACGACATAAATCCCCCATTTCATTCTATACCTGTCTTTCTATTAGATTAAGAAAAAATGAGGGGTAAATGTTCTCAGAAAATCATAGGTATGTTAATACATTTCAATTGACTTTATTGACCCAATATAACGGAGAAAAGATAAGCGATAATGAAACGTTTCAGTCCGGTGAAGTATGACTGATAATTCGATTCATGTGTTTTAATTTATATTATCGATTCAGCTGATTAAGGTCATTTTTAGTGTGCTTTTAGTAGGTGATTTTTGGGTATTATTTAAACATTACCTGTCTTTTTATGCTTAGAATATTTTTTCTGCTTTTCATTAACTTAGCTATTTTCGAAAACCTTCACTGAGTAAAATCCTCCATAAAATGAATCACGCCCTAAAAAGTCTTTACATTCCCTTTACCATCCATATTGATCCTATGGAAAGACTTCTGCTGATTAACTTTGAAAAAGATCCTGACTCAACGTATATTGGTTTTGAACCTCAGGTGTTTGATGATCAAATCAATGGAAAAGGCATACTTATAATAGGATGGAGGAAAGACGGTAAAGTGGATGTATATCATCAAGCTTCCCTGAAACTTGACTCTGCTAAATATGATATTACAGGAAAAGGGCTGTCTAATATGGTAATTCGAGAATTATTGGGTAGTTATTTTAATGTAGAGAAGACTGGTGTAAAAGCATTTATTGAGTTTTTGGATATCCATGGCAGGGAAATTAAGCTGGTGATTAATGAAGAAAATTCAAGCAAGCGAAAACCTTTTGGCTTGCTGGCTCCCATGGGAAATGCGGCTGAAAATCCATCCGCCTTACCATTGATACTGCTGCATGATTTTTATTTTGTCAGGAGGGAAAAAACCAAGATAATTATTTCAATAGCGAACCGACTTCATGAACCGGATAAGCTTCCACTGCCTCTTGACTGGACCTTTATGTATTTTGCCCGGTACAGCCCAGACCCCTTAATTGTTACTTTAAATCCTGCATTTGAAGGTTTTTTATTACCATTAAATACCAAGGAAAAGATCGTTCCACACGAAGAACCTGAGGTCGAGCTTGATAACGACAAGTCAGGGTCTCATATTAAAAAAATTCAAAAAAGTCATGGCAGCCATACGGTAAAACTTTTGTTTGAGCCCTCTTTTCCTGACATAAGTATTATGGAAGAGCAATCAGTGGAAGAAGGGAAATTCATTGTATCCGGGCATTCATCTACAGGAAGAGTAGAGGGGAAGTACCGCATTTCAAAAAGCAATGGAATTGTAGAGATTATCATGGTTCCTTCCGGGGGATGGATTCCAAATGAGAAAAAATGGTCTCTAAAGTTTCTGTATTACGTGGCCAAAATATTTAAAAAATGGCCTACCACCTACGAATGGAAGGCAGAACTAAAATTGAAAGAAGGAAAGTTTTTTATGAAGTCTGCATGGACGAGAACTGACAGGCGGTTAAAAAGCTCAAAGTAGAACAATTCAAATAAAGCACTAAATATTGATTTATGTTTTTTTTAAAGTTTCCAAATACTCTTTTCAGAAATGAGTTGAAAAATTTAAAAAAGTGCCACAACACTTGTGAGGCTACAATTTCTTTAGAAAGTATAAAAACACTGCCTGCTCCTGTACAACGTTACTTTCAATATTGTGGATATTTAGGCCAAGCCCAAGCCAATATCACAGAAGTTGTTTGGGCAGAAAGCAAAATTAAGCTTGCTCCGGGTAAAACATGGACAAAACTAAAAACGAAGCAGTTTATCTTTGTCTCTGCAATAACCCGGCTGGCATTATTCCATACCCATATTTGTGTCCGGAATGTTTGGACACAACCATTGGCTTTGTATACTTACTTTTTCCTGTGAAATTTATATCCTAAACCCAAAGACCAAATCCATTCATCGGTTTTGTCCCGGTGGAAAAATGGAGCCATTATCACAAAATTTTTGTAATCTATTCTTGGAGATACACCTAATCGGGCACCAAGTTTTCCTTCTAAATAGTATATGGATGGTAAAGCCCCAATTCCAATTTTCCAATTCTTATTTAACACGAGAAATAAACTTGGCCCACCAACATTCATAGAATAAAAATCTTTTCCTGCAGAAAATCCAAGCATCCTTCCAGTCCAACATCCCAGCTACCTTGATTTGAATCCTGGCTTTGAGCTGATATAGATAGTAACAAGAGAAATAGCAAGCTTTTAAACTTCATATTATAGTGGTTTGATTTAGAACTTGGTAGAAAATGATTTTTTGTTCATAAGTTTTTCGAATATGAATATAGCAGAACTCAATGTCAAAGCTAATAAAGAATTATTGTTTGATTAGTTTTTTACGCCTGAGCACCTCTATGCTGTTGATTTTCTTCTTAAATCTATACTGTGAAATATGGTAAGACGATAAATATGCCTGTTAAAAAATGTTTTTCCATCGCGTTGTTGCTGATACCAATGAGAATAGCCTACCTCAAAATCAAAGTTTTTGTTGAGATTTAACAGAAATGCTGCTGAAAACCGACTTTGATCAAAGATATTGTGTTCAATATTTTTACCATAATTTAGCATAATTTCCTCTGCAACCCGGAAGTGTATACCTCTGGTTTCGTCCAGTTTAATAAGTCTTTTTTGTGCCTGAAACTGGTATCTTAACCTCCAGTTAAAATTAAATCCATCGCTTAACTCCGTTTTAGTACTTTTATGTACGAAGCGCTCTTCCAGTCTGTAACGGTGCCTGATGATAACTTTTCCTAAGTCATTGTTTATTACAATTTCCTGAAAAGGCCTGTATTCAGGTACTATTAAATCACTTGTGCTTTTAGGATCTTGGGGATGCTGTAGTGCATAAACGAAACCTTGTGAAATAGATATTTTTTTAGTTATATGATAGAAAGCCTGAGTTCTGATCAACAGGTGGTGTCTTTTCTGATTTGGAGAAAACCATCTTCGGTCATCCAAATGAGTTTGCCATTCCCAATGTTCGGATAAGATGGTTTTGTTATGGTATCTTAACCAGAATAGTTCCTGATTTATATTGCTTCTTTGGAAAGTTTGCTGTTGCGCATACACAAATCCAGAAAGAAGGTTAATGCTTCCAAAAAATGACAAGACGAATATTAGTTTTGATTTCATTGCTTCAGATTACTATTGTGTAGTTTAGGGCCAAGTATTAAGGTAAATTGCTTTATATACAATAAAGGTATAGTCTATAGATTTAATAGGCAAATAAATTTTAAGATATTATTTATATTTTCATAAATTTTAATTCCTTTTTAATTTCTTAACTGTAGTTAAACAACCCTAAGATGGGGAGGATTGTTTATAAATTTAACCGGACAAAAAGGTTCTTGTTTATTAGTAACTCTTTGGATGGTGAGTTGATACATCTAATAATTAATCCCAAAAAACAATATTCTCATCTAACTTAAAAACCTACTTGATCTCCTAACACAAACATTGCAATATTTGCCAAAAAAACTTTATTTTGCCACAATGAAGAAGATACTTTTGATAATAACCTTTCTTTGGCTTAGCACACTAAATGGCTTTGCTCAATCTCATGAAATAGGAGGGATGCTTGGTGTGGCCGGTTATGGAGGAGAATTAGGCACTACATTACATTTTGCACAATATCGTCCTGCATTCACTTTATTCTACCGATATAATGTAAATGATTATCTTTCCCTAAGGCCTTCATTTACGTATGCCAGACTGTATGGAAGTGATGCAAGAGCTCATAATTACTCAAGTGGTCAAATCCACAAAAGACTAAGAAATTTAAGCTTTTTTTCGAACGTATATGAAGTATCGGTTTCAGGAGAATTATATTTTGTTAATAGGTTTAAACATAAATTTGCTCCATACTTGCTGGGAGGTGTTGGTGTATTTCATTTCAACCCTAAGACCCATACAGTAGACGGGCAGACGGTAAGACTTCAACCTTTGGGAACCGAAGGCCAGGGGATAGAAGGGTATGGTGAAAAATATTCCCTTGTTGCTTTTAATGCTACTCTCGGAGCAGGATTTAGCAGTAGGATTACGGATAAATTACGATGGGGAATGGAAGCCGGATTGCGCTTAACCTCCACAAGATACCTGGATGATGTGAGTGGAAATTACGTTGATAAAGGGGTACTGGAGGCTAACAATGGTGTATTAAGTGCCCAATTATCCGACAGGTCCGCTGAAGTGCAAGCGACTGGTGATCGACATATGGTTGAGTTTGTAGATGCTGTTGGTGGATTTGAGCAGGATGAATATGGTTACTTAAATGCGCCCGGTCATGGAAGAGAAGGAGACAAGAGGGGAACAGGACGAAGAGACCGCTACCTGTTAATCTTGTTTACATTGAGTTATTCTTTATAATTCCAAAATCTCTAGCTTATTGCTTATTCCGTAGAGCCTAAAGGAGACCCTACGGAATAAGTATGGATGACTTTTAATTTAACGACTCATGGATACAAAGAATATTCCCCTCCGAATCTTTAAACCATGCAGCTTTTTCATCCTCAGTCTCATATATATGATTTTCTGTTTTCAGATCAGGCAAGTCGTAATCTTCAAACTGGATACCTTTTTCCTGAAGCTCTTCTATCTCAGATTCAATGTTTTCAACCTCAAACGTTAAAGCAGTATTACCAGAATCTACAGGTTGTGAAGTTTGGTGGATAAGAATATTATCCCCGTTATCTGTATTAACCATTAAATCTCCATTGTGGACTTCTTCCACATCGAGCCCAAGTTGCTTCTTGTAAAAAGATTTTGCCCTGTTCAGGTCTGATGCCGATAGAGTCGGCATAATTTTTTTGTTTTTCAGCATATGTATATAGTTTTCTTCTCAAAGAAGAAATGATGAATTATGTTCTAAAATTTTAAATCTTCTCGACCTTGTTTGTGTGCTCATTCTTATTCATCAGAGTCCGAAAGGTACTATGGGTAAACAACCTTAACGCCTTTTCTTCATCATTTTTATGATGACCCACTAATGGTTATAAACAAAATCTATTCTATCATAGAATTTATCGATTTTAACAAATAAATCATTTGTGGTACATTTGCAACCGTTACACCCATTATGGTGTTTGGTAGTGCGATCTTATTAAATTCGAAAAAAAACTAAACTATGGATAAAAATTCTGAAGACATCAAAAAATGTCCTTTTCATAACGGAACGTTAAAGCAAACTGTGGCAGGGGGAGGTACGAGAAATCGGGAATGGTGGCCGAATCAACTTAATACA
>JBKBXU010000315.1:0-5286 GCA_046313675.1 Cytophagaceae bacterium | reverse complement strand
AATCCGCTTAAGGCAATAAAAAAACCGTTTTAATCAGATTATATTACAAATTTACACAATTTAATTGCTTTATCAAGGGCTTTACATAAATTTAACACGTAACTTATTAACCAAATATCCACATTATTTCAATGTATGATTTTTCGTATATTGCATATAAATCTTTAAGTAATAAAAATGCATATAAACAAAAAAAGCGCCGGTAAGGCGCTTTAAGTCTTTAACAGAAATAAACTTATCTGATCTTGTAATCCTTTAGTTCTTCCATAAGAACTTTTCTGGCCACATGGATACGATTCTTAACTGTTCCCATAGGAATCTTCAAGCTCTGTGATATTTCCTCATATTTATATCCGGAAAAATGCATCATAAAAGGTTCTTTGAAAACTTTATCCAGCTTATTAATAGCCTTATTAATTTCTTCCATGGTAACATTGGAAGTTCCTTCATTGCTGGTAATTGTACTGGGAACAATTAAGGCATAATCATCATCAATCGGATCAACCAGATTATTCCTTTTTTCAATCTTATGGTAATTACTAATAAAGGTATTCTTCATTATTATATACAACCATGCCTTGATGTTTGTACCTTTCTTAAACTTGTTTTTATTTTTTAATGCTTTTAAAATCGTGTCCTGCACCAGATCATTCGCATCAGACTGATTATGCGTAAACTTAAGAGCTGGATATTTCAATGATTTTGAAGCGCTATATACGAGGTCGTTGAATTCTATATTTGTCATGTCAATCTTCTTTTAATTAGCCTAAAATTCTTTCTTACCAATTTCAATAAATACCTTTTCAGGAATAGAGGCGAACACATTATTTCAAAACAATCCAACTTCACTGTACCGTCCTTTTAATAGATATAACATCATGTAATATTTTAATGTTTATATTTAAGCAAAAAAAATCAACCTTTATTACTAAAGATTGATTTATATCAACTTAAATAAATATTTTTTTTAATTACCTTATAAAACAACCCACTTTACAGGTAATTTACATAAGCATTTCAAACAATTTTACCATCAGCCATTACCAGCTTCCTGTCTGTTCTCCGGGCAAGAGCTTCGTTATGTGTTACAATCACAAAGGTTTGGCCAAAACGGTCACGTAGATCAAAAAACAGGTTATGCAGTTCTTCGGCATTATGAGAATCAAGATTTCCGCTCGGTTCATCCGCAAAAACAATGGAAGGGGAATTTATAAGAGCTCTTGCCACAGCTGTCCTCTGCTGTTCGCCACCCGACATTTGCGCAGGCTTATGAAAAATCCTTTCCCGCAAACCCAACATCACCAGCAGTTCCTTACCACGTGCCTCTACCTCTTCCTTATCCCGTTTACCTATATATCCCGGCATGCATACGTTTTCCAGCGCAGTAAACTCAGGCAATAAATTATGAAATTGAAATATAAAGCCTATATTTTTATTTCTAAAAAGCGCTAACTCTTTATCGGATATTTCAGAAAGGTTGACGTCATTAATAAGTAAATCTCCCTCATCCGGACGGTCAAGGGTTCCCAGAATATGCAGTAAGGTGCTTTTTCCTGCACCCGAAGCTCCCACAATAGAAACGATTTCCCCTTGAGGAATATCCAGGTCTATACCTTTTAATACATGCAGGTTAGGATATGATTTATGTATATTTCTGGCTTTTAACATTTCAGACAATTTATATAACACTCTTTTAAAAACCCAAATCTATGCAAAAGGATTAAAATAATCTCTTTTCTTGATATTCAATTTCAAATCCTTTAGATTCGTGCTGTAATCTAAAATTTTTATCCTATGAATATACACGAATATCAAGGTAAAGAGCTGATCAAAAGCTTCGGAGTAAGAATTCAGGAAGGCTTAACAGCCGATACGGCAGAAGGAGCTTTGGAAGCCGCTAAAAAACTAAGTGAACAGACCGGTACAAGCTGGTATGTAATTAAAGCACAAATCCATGCAGGTGGAAGAGGTAAAGGTGGAGGAGTTAAATTAGCAAAGAACCTTGATCAGGTGAAAGAGATATCCGGCCAGATACTTGGCATGAACCTGGTAACCAAACAAACCGGAGCAGAAGGACGACTGGTAAGAAAAGTATTGGTTGCACAGGATGTATATTATCCCGGGGAATCTGAAACTAAGGAATTTTATTTAAGTATTTTACTTGACCGTACCACAGGCAAAAATGTCATTATAGCAAGTACTGAAGGTGGAATGGACATTGAAGAAGTGGCAGAACAGCATCCGGATAAAATATTCCGTGAATGGGTTGATCCTTTAGTTGGCCTGCAAGGCTTTCAGGTAAGAAAAATTGCTTTCAAATTGGGACTTCAAGGGGAAGCCTTTAAAGAAATGGTTAAATTTATAGCCTCTCTTTATAAAGCCTATGAAGAATCAGACGCAGCCATGATTGAAATAAATCCTGCGCTTAAAACTTCTGACAATAAAATTCTGGCAGTAGATGCCAAGGTTAGCCTTGATGAAAACGCCCTATTCAGGCATAAAAACTTTGTTGAACTAAGGGATTTAAATGAAGAAGATCCGTTAGAGGTCGAAGCTTCTGAAAGTGGTTTGAACTATGTAAAATTAGATGGTAACGTTGGTTGCATGGTAAACGGTGCAGGTCTTGCAATGGCCACCATGGATATCATCAAGTTATCTGGAGGAGAGCCTGCTAACTTCCTTGATGTAGGAGGTGGAGCAAATGCACAGACGGTTGAAGCCGGATTCAGAATAATCCTAAAAGATCCGAATGTAAAAGCAATTCTTATCAACGTTTTTGGTGGTATCGTTCGTTGTGACCGAGTAGCTAATGGCGTGGTTGAGGCTTATAAAAACATAGGAGACATAAAGGTACCTATAATCGTAAGACTTCAGGGAACCAATGCCGAAGAAGGTGCTAAAATAATAGCAGATTCCGGCCTTAAGGTATACCCTGCCATACTCCTTAAAGATGCGGCAGAAAAAGTGAAAGAAGTGCTGAAATAATCATTTTAACATAAAAAATAAAAAAGGGCTGAACTTTCAGCCCTTTTTTATTTTTTTGTGCTGTAAATATCTTTTTACTTTTTACTTTTGCATAATTAAAGGCACCCGTAGTTCAATGGATAGAATATCAGATTCCGGTTCTGATGGTGCAGGTTCGATTCCTGCCGGGTGCACAAAACATTCAGTGGATAAGATGGGCATAGATGTTTTCTTTCTTTAAGCAATAACTAAGACCCCTGTAAACCTATAGTCAACTTATGCCTGATTTTTCAAAATCCCGCCTTACGAAGCTTTGCATCCACAAAGTAGGCAACAAATCCAAAGACGAAAGCATTATCCTTTCTGAAGATTATGTCAAACTTGATGATGAGCGTCTGACGGCACTTTTGGAAAAATACTATTTAAAATCCTTCCCTAAAGAAGAATATCATCACTTCCATCATGTTTCTGACCCATCCATGAATACCATGGCGCATTTTGCAGAAACTATATTCAACGATCCGGATATACTCCTTAAGCAAAGTAAGCTTATTGCCAACTACTTGTTTGATAAATCAACCCATGCGGGAATTAAATCAGGAGAGTTGCATATTGCTTACTTCAGTGGCTGCATTGTAGATGACGAAGAAGTAAATGCCATTGGTATCTTTAAATCTGAAAACAAAAGTAGATTCCTTAAAATTTCTCCCTCCTCTCCTTCTTTTGATGTACGATTTGATGAAGGAATAGATGTACATAAATTGGACAAGGGATGCTTTATAATGAATACGGAAAAAGAGAGTGGTTATATTGTATGCATTGTTGATCAAACCAATAAATCCGGAGAGGCTGCTTTTTGGAAAGACGATTTTCTTGGTGTAACTCCCATTACCGATGATTTTTTCCATACTCAAAACTACCTTAAAATGTGTACCGGCTTTGTATCGGAACGATTAAAACCGGAGAAGGAATTATCACGAGCCGAAGAAATTGATCTACTTCACCAATCTATTAATTTTTTTCAGGAAAATGAAAACTTCTCATTTGAAGACTTTACCCAAGAAGTCATTAAAGAACCTGAAATCATTGATGCCTTTGTAGATTATAAAAATAGTTACCAGGAAGAAAAAAACATGGTTATTGCGGACAGCTTTGACATATCCCCTGTTGCAATAAAAAGCTCTAAGAAATTCATCAAGTCAGTTATAAAGCTTGACAAGAATTTCCATATATACGTCCATGGAAACAAAGATTACATTGAAAAAGGCTTTGATGAAGATAAAGGCTTGAACTATTACAAGGTATTTTTCGAAAATGAAGAATAGATGGTCGAAAACTCTTCTGTGAAACGGATAATTATGTTTAAAGACACGCATTAAACAGTCCCCCTCACTATTCAGTTAACCAATAAAAAGACAATGAAAAACTGGTTACTGATTATTTTACTACTTAGCATATCATGCTTCTCGTTTGCGGATGAGAAAAGATCAAGTATTTCCATAGAAGAAAATATCTCCAAAGCCGACCCTGCCGTTTTATTGCGAAGGGCATACAGAGAGTACCTTGAATTAAAAGAGGCTCTGGTAAATGCCGATCCATCAGGTGCAAAAATGCGGGCCGGCAGATTCAACAGGCTTATCACACGACTACAGAAACAGGACGATCATCCCAAATACGATACATTAATACAACTATCCGGAGACATTATCAAAAGCTTGTCATTGGATGAACAAAGGGAACTGTTTTCTGAATTATCCCTGCATTTTATCCCCATCATAAGGAATTCCCACATTGATGTAGACGCTTTTGTAAACTATTGCCGAATGGCACTGGATGAAAAAGGTGCTTATTGGCTATCTGAAAGCGAAGAAATCAGAAACCCCTATTTTGGATATGAAAATTTGCGTTGCGGTGAAATAGTGGAAGAAATCTGATTTATGAGGAAGGGCTTCTTTCCCTATTACTTATTCTACAGGAGTTATAATTTACCGCTTTGTTAATAGGGCAAAATGAAAAGAATACAGTCAACAATAATATAATTCCAAGGATGGCAAATATCCAGCTATTCCATACAATCGCTCCAAGAATAAACAGAAGACCCATTACAGAGCGAACAATTTTATCATTTCCACAGACATTTCTTGTCATAAACACCTCCCCTTTCAATTAAAACAATTCTTTGGAAGAATAAATTCTTAGCACAAAAATGCAACTCTGTTATTCTAAAATACGTATTCAGCTTGAAAAACAGCTTAATGAAACGTATACCTGACCTGTTATTATTTTTTCTATTTACATGCATTTCTTTTTATGGCTTCGGCC
>JBKBXU010000314.1:0-5405 GCA_046313675.1 Cytophagaceae bacterium | reverse complement strand
TGGTTAAATAACCCATTTTTAAGTTAAAAACAATTTAGGAGGGGTTCCTTTTTAGAAGAGGAATGAAAACCTTAATATTTAACAATTTCGAAGATTTTAACAGTCAAATTAATTTTCTCCGGACAACAATGACATGAATTACATCTTATTCCTTATCCAATATCTTTTATTTCAATAGTACCATCCTTTTGCCGACCCTGGTCTTTCTTTAGAATTTTACCCTTAAGGTCATAAACCGGCGTAAGGGAAGGCTTTCCCGGAAACGTTTCCATGTGCAGGGTTTGTGTAGGAAATGCAAAGCGCACATTTAATTTTTCAGCCAATTCTATGATCTGAAGCATGATTTCCTGTCTGCACCTTAGTTCGGCTATGTAATCCGGAACAATAAAATAAATGTCCAGAAGTATATTTAAAGAAGAATCCCCAAAGTCATTAAGAAATATCCGTATGATGTCTTTATTGGTATGAGGGTGGTTTTGGGTTATACTTTTCATTCCCTCAACAAAAACATCTATAAGGGCAGGAGGGGTATCGTAGGTAATGGCTACCGTGGTTTTAAACCTGCGGAATTTGCGGAGGCCATGGTTGTCAATGGTAGAATCTGCCAATTTGCTGTTCGGTACATAAACCACAGAGTTTCGGAAGGTTCGAACCCTTGTAGACCTAAAGCCAACTTCTTCTACCGTACCATCGACATCGCCACTGCTTATCCAGTCACCAGCCTGAAACGGCTTGTCCAGAAATATCATCAGGGATCCAAAGAGGTTTTTGATGGTGTCCTGTGCGGCAAGGGCAAAGGCCAGACCACCGATGGAAACACCTGCCAGGAGGGCGGTAACGTTGAAATTCAGGTTTTGTAGTATAAAGAGGATACCTATAACAACGACAAATACTTTTAGGGCTTTTCTGACCAAAGGCACCAGTTGATCATCAAGCGTATTCTCAGTTCTTTCGGCGACTTTTTGAAGATAAATGCCCAGCAAGTCCACCATTTTATACACTATAAGCATTCCGAAAAAAGGAACAAGACCTTTAAGGATCAATATGCCATTTTTGGAAATTGACATTGGTAGCTGCAAAACCGGGAACAAAATTGAAAATACTATGGAAATAACAAACAGGGCAACCATTTTGGCTACAGGGCCATAACGGTTCAGGTCTATGGAATTGTCCGCTGTTTTTCGGAGAATTTTGAAAAGGAATTTTCGTATAAGCGGCGGGAATATTTTATAAAAAAGGAAGGCAAACAGAATCATTCCCATTATGCCTAGGTGTTGCCAAAGGTAAAGCCCCATGATCTTTCTGTGACCCTGCTTGGGAAGTATTTCAACCAGTAGTTCTGTGCCCAAGGGAAACACCTCCCTATGCTTTTCAGGAATTACAGAGACCGTTTTAGAAGAGTATCGCCAACCTTTTTCTGTTTTCCGAAGATAAATATCAACATCTCCCGGTACGGGATAAAAACGCTCTTTCTTTGTATCAGGGTCGATATAGTTGGCATCTTTAGGCAACTCTTCCCGCTCTATATATAAGCCTTTGGCATTAAAGTAATGCTGTAATTTAATGGCTAGAGATTTTGCCTCTTCCGATGGAATTCCATCCGTATCTAAAGACAATGCCGCTAGTTCCGGATGAAAATTTTCATCCTCAAGGTAATCAAGATGGTTTACTACGGAATGGTATGGGGTAGAAAGGTCTACTGAATCCGCTTTTTCTTTTGCCTGAAGGCTGTTAGCAAGGATAAGTAGGATAAAAGGTATAACCTGAATATGTTTCATTTTTGCTATGTTCTAAATGTGTAACGACTCAACCTGGTGAGTAGGGATGCAAAATTATAAAAAAAAGCCATTCTTTGATTTAATTTCCTTTTGCATCGAAAACAATAGACATCTTTGAAGGAGGTATTTGGAGTCATGTATGAAAAAAATGGTGTGATTTTTACACTGTTTTTCAATGTGTTATAATTATTTTTTTTCGTCCTTTTGCCTGAAAGATATAAACAATCTGTTTATGGCTATATATCAGAAGGTTTACCTTGTCTTTTGCCTGTAAAATGAGGTAAGATTTGCACTATATGTGGATAAAATATTAGAAAAATGACACAAAATACTTTTTTTGTATAATATGTATCTTTACCTTTATAGTTCGTTGTGTGCAATTTTCTCGGTAATATGTGCCATCTGATCTAAGATGCCTATGAGAATTTATTTTTATATTTAACTAAAATTCAATTGTTTGTTCTTATAAATAAACCTTTTTAATAGATTATTATGAGGAAAATCTACTTTCTGTCTTTTCTTTTAGGGTTGATAGGGGTTCTTGCGATGCAGGACAACCTTATGGCTCAATCGTATCCTTTTCCGCAAAACGTGGAATATACTTATGGTACGATGCCGACCAACCGTAATTCCAACCATGCTATGCAGGCATATGAATCCTGGAAGCAAAATTATGTTACCTCCAGTGGTGCCTGTGGCAGGCGGAGGGTGATTTTTGATTATTTCCCAGGTACCACCCGTGGAGCGGAAGACCGATCTATGACTGTATCGGAAGGTATCGCTTACGGCATGCTCCTTTCAGCCTATGCTGCAGACCGTCCCTTATTTGATGATTTATGGGCATACTATAGGATGCATAGAAACGGAAACGGGGTAATGAACTGGAAAATCCAAAACTGTTCACCTACGCATGATGGGCGTAATGGAGCGACCGATGCCGAGCTTGATGTTGCTATGTCGCTTATTGTGGCTTCCTACCAATGGCAAAGTGATGCTTACCTGAACGATGCTCGGAATATGATCCGGGTCATTCGTCAGCATCAGTTTGAAGGCACTGTTTTAAAGCCTGGTGATATGTTTGGAGGTAACAGCCTTACCAATCCATCGTATTTTTCTCCCGGTTATTACCGTGTTTTCGCACGTTATGATACAGGACATGAAACTTTTTGGACAAATGCAGCAGCAAGGGGATATCAAATTATTGAAGCAGCAGGAGGAACAACGGGTTTGGTGCCTGACTGGTGTCGGGCAGATGGAAACTATTCAGGTGAGGGGTCTCATTACGAAGCCCAGGGAAGAGACTTTATATTTGATGCCATTCGTACACCGTTTCGTTCAGCTATAGATTATTTATGGCACGGAACGCCTGCTGCCAGAGCCTATTGTGAAAGAATTACTACTTGGTTAAGAGCAGCACATAATAATGATCCCTACCAGATTGGTTCAAGATATGGTACCCGAATATCTACAGCCGGTGCTGAAGGACAAAAAATTGGACATCAACATTTGAACAATACCTTTTTAGGTTGTTTTGCCATCGGTACTATGGCGGCTGACGGCCTTGGTGGAGGCATCCAAACCTTTGTCGATAATATGTATAATGCCAACCGTACCCATAATCCCGGACACGGTGAGTATTTTAACATGACGATTAAGACCATTGCGCTATTTGTTCAGACGGGTAATTTTTACCTGCCTCCACCGGATCAGTGCGATGGGCCGGATCTTGGAGCGGATCGCTCTTTATGTCAGGGATCTCCATTGGTACTTAATGCGAATATTGCGAACAGAACATACACCTGGCGTAGAAATAATGTAGTCCTTAACGGACAAACCAACCAGACATTGTCTGTCACAACGCCTGGTGAATACGAGGTTATTGCTAGAGATAATGACGGTTGTACCCGTAGAAGCAGGGTGAATGTATATGCGGCGGCGATTGTTCCAGATTTTTCATTTCAGGTGGCTGCCTCAAGAATTCGCCTTACCAATACATCAACAGGTGGTATATCTGATTATTCCTGGGAATTAGACGGAATACCTTTTTCCGATGAAATGAATGCAGAGACTGATGCTTTAGCGGAAGGTGCGTATGAAGTAACATTAAAAATTAATAATTCTGGGTTTGGTTGTGCACAAAGTGCTGAATTGACAAGAACTATAATTGTAGGTGACGGCGTAGGTTGGGCCGCAAATGAATTTAATGACAATGATTTTGCCACCCCTTGGATTGGATCCAATGGTTACGCACCATTGCCAAGGATTCATTGTTCAAGAGAAGATTATGACTTAGGTGGTCCGGCAGAATGCATGAACCTGCCATGTGGAATGTTTGAAGTTAATGTGACGGGAGGTGGTCAATACGATCCCTTTGGAGTTAACTTTAGGGATGAAGGAGAAGATGTTTTCTTGGATTTGAGAGAGGTCCCTT
Organism: Cytophagaceae bacterium; assembly: GCA_046313675.1. Taxonomy (GTDB): domain Bacteria; phylum Bacteroidota; class Bacteroidia; order Cytophagales; family Cytophagaceae; genus JBKBXU01. The sequence continues at coordinate 1,196 of JBKBXU010000314.1, read as the reverse complement.
ATGTGAGTTTTAAAATAAAATCTACCGCTGATCTGACCTTAGGTGTAGGCTTAAATGATGGATCACTTACTACGCATAGAATTACCGAAGAAATTACAGCGGGAGATTTCCAAGAAATAACGATTGAGTTCCCTCCAACCTCTTGGTTTGGATGGACTACAGGTAATCCTAACTTTCCTGTAGATTTCACCAATATACATTCCGTACAATTTTTCCCAATGGAAACGGATCCTACTTTTGCAGGGACGATAACCATTGAATGGATTGTTGTTGGAGGGGTAAGTTTACAACCCCCTTCTTTCAATTTAGCAACTGATGAAGATGGATTTCCTGTATATAACGCAGATGGTGTGAGATACTCTACCTGGACAGGCGAAGCAGATGCTTGTGACGGTGAAGCTACGGTACGTGCGGAAGCATGTACGGCTGAAGAAATTCGCTGGTTTGCCGGAACGAACCTTATCGGATCGGGTGAAGAGGTGCAGCTTGCACCGGGAACATATTTTGTTCACCTGATCAACCAGGGTGGTGTAACCATAGATACGATTGAAGTACGAGGTGCCAACCTTACGGCAGGCTTTACTTATTCCAGAGAAGATAACGGGATGGGCTTGCGGTTATATAATAATTCTACGGACTTTGATACCTGGGTATGGAGCTATGGTGCCCCTCCAATAGAACCGGAATCGCCAACATGGGAAGAAGGTTACCATTATTATGAGGAGGAAGGGGAATATGAGGTTTGTGTTTCAGTAACGAATGCCACCTGTGGGACAACGGAACAGCATTGTGAGATGATAGAGATTACCTGCTATGCTCCTATGCCTGATGTTGGAATATTCTCTATTAGTGTAGGTACTATTGAAGATGATACTGTAACTACCTGTCACGGAACAGAAATTACCTTTACAATTCCTGAAGTAGATAATGCCGATAATTACGGCTGGTTTGGCATAGATGGTACGAATCTAAGTGCAACGAATTCGGTTACAGCTACCTTTACGGAATCTCAATGGATGAAAGTGGAAGCGTATAATATGTGTGGAGAAACAGTAAAAGATTCTGTATATGTCAATGTACTTCCTGAACTTGTCGCAGAATTTACCTTTGACCAGATAGGTGACAGACAATATGAGTTTGAAGCTACCTGGGTAGGGGATGAAGGGGATGTTGACTATAACTGGTATGTAGATGGT
>JBKBXU010000313.1:0-5407 GCA_046313675.1 Cytophagaceae bacterium | reverse complement strand
CTCTGCACATAAGATTTATGGTCCCACCGGAGTAGGTATTTTATACGGAAAAAAAGCGATTCTTGAAGACATTCCTCCTTATCAGGGCGGTGGAGAGATGATACGTGAAGTTAGTTATGAAACCTGTTCATTTAATGAACTCCCTTATAAATTTGAAGCAGGAACTCCCAATATTGCAGATGTTATTGCCTTTCGCCATTCTTTGGAATACATTAATTCCATTGGGAAAGACAAGATAAGGGCATATGAAAATGAACTTCTACTTTATGGCATCGAAAAGCTTTCCGGAATTGAAGGCCTTCAATTTATAGGTACAGCCAAAGAGAAAATCAGCGTTATTTCTTTCTTATTAAAAGGAATACACCATCAGGATGCGGGCATAATACTTGATCAGGAAGGTATAGCTGTACGAACCGGCCACCACTGTACTCAACCTTTGATGACTCGCTTCAATATAAGTGGCACCATACGGGCATCATTTGCTATGTATAACACTAAAGAGGAGATAGACAGGCTTGTGGATGGAATTTCAAAAGTCAAGAAGATGTTACAATAATAATAAGAATAATGGGACAATCTTCAGATATAGATAAAACACAAAATGAGATCGCAGAAGACTTTTATCTTCTGGAAGAGTGGGATGACAAATACACGTACATCATTGAACTAGGCAAGCAATTAAAAGGGCTTTCTGAGGAACATAAAACCGAAGAAAATAAAATCAAAGGCTGTCAATCTCAGGTATGGCTACATTCTTATTTTCAAGACGACAAGGTTTTTTATGAAGCAGATAGTGACGCTATGATTGTTAAAGGTCTGGTTTTCCTTTTGATAAAAATATTATCAGGAAATCATCCGGATGAAATCATAAATACAGAGTTGAATTTTCTTGAAAAAATAGGAATGAAGCAGCACCTTTCCCCTACCCGATCCAACGGATTGGCGGCAATGGTGAAACAAATGAAACTACATGCTCTGGCCTATAAATCTAAAATAGATAACGAACATGGAAGAGACTAAACAATATTCTGAGGAAGAATTAAAGGAAAAAGTCATTGAAGCAATCAAAACAGTTTATGATCCGGAGATCCCTGTAGATGTATTGGAATTGGGCCTGATATATGAAATAAGTGTTTACCCGGTAAACAATGTTTACGTGAGAATGACTCTTACCTCTCCTTCCTGCCCATCCGCTGCTGAAATTCCGGCAGAAGTAGAATCAAAAGTTAAAGCCATAGAAGGAGTAAAAGATGTGAATGTTGAACTTACATTTGACCCTCCTTATCATCAAGACATGATGTCAGATGCGGCTAAACTTGAGCTTGGCTTTATGTAAGTAGTTATAATTATAAACAATAAAATTTTTGAGATATGTATCCTGAACAATTAGTTGCACCAATGAGACTTGATCTCTCTTCAGCCGGGTTTAAAGAATTAAAAACTGAGCTAGAGGTAGAGCAAATCTTAGAAAATGAAAAAGGCACAGTATTACTTGTTATCAACTCTGTTTGCGGCTGTGCTGCAGGCACAGCAAGACCTGGAGTTAAGCTGGCAGTAGAAAGAAGTACAAAAAAACCAGTTGTACTGGCAACTGTTTTTGCCGGTGTAGATAAGGAAGCTGTCCAAAAAGCACGCGAGTATACATTACCTTATCCCCCATCATCTCCTGCAGTAGCCTTATTTAAAAATGGAGAGCTTGTACATTTTGTTGAAAGACATCATATTGAAGGAAGGTCAGCAGAAATGATAGCCCAGCATCTTGAATCTGCTTTTGATGAATTTTGCTAAAAAAATTACAAAGGAAGAAGAAATTCTTCCTTTTTTAGTAACTTCATATCCTATTCCTGTTTTAAAACATGAACCATTAACTTATCATTACCTTGTATGGGAGGAATAAGAACTGAAGAATACGATAAGGTTGTTTTGAATCGTGCGCGCCTGGATGATATCAATAATCTGATTATTGAAATAGCCAGTGGCAATTTTAATGCTAGCAAACCAATCAGCTCTGAAATGGATGATTTTGATGCGGTTATCACCGGTATCAATATGTTGGGTGAAGAGCTAAAACACAGCACCGTTTCAAAAGACTATCTTGATAGCATCTTCAGGAGTATCATAGATATGATAATCGTTCTCACTCCAGACAACAAAATACAACAGGTAAATGGCCCCGTTATTCAACTATTGAAATTTGATCAGGAAGAACTGATCAACCAACCAATTTCCAAATTTATTAAAGGAAGTACACGATCTCTACATAATATCAATTCCAGGCTGCAGAAGAATAAATTTTGTCACGGCATTGAAAAATCCTTCAAATCAAAAGATAAAACCTATATACCTGTATCCTGTTCTGCTTCTTATCTATATGACAATAATGGCAATGTTTCAGGAATCCTTTATGTTGCCAAAGATATTTCACATTTAAAGAAAGTTGAGCAAAGCCTCATTTCAAAAAACAAAGAACTGGACACCTTTGTTTATAAAGTATCTCACGACATAAAGGGGCCTCTGGCTTCTATCATAGGAATAACAAGTATTGTAAATCAGGAAATTACAGATCAGGTTGCATTAACTTATTTTGATCTTATCAAAAAATGCTCTGAGAAGCTTGACACAATTCTGAAAAATCTGCTGCAACTGGCGGTCATGGAACAATCTCGCAAAGAGAGAACCAAAATTAATTTTAAAAAACTAATTCAGGAAGTATCAGAAATTTATGCATTGTCCCCATCTTTTTCTAAAGAGTCAATAACGGTTAAAATAAAACAAGAGAACGATTTTTACAACAATGCTAAAATGCTTCACTCTGTGCTTCAAAACCTTATTGACAATTCCTTCAAATATAGAAAGGAAGGAATTCCCCTTGAAGTGTCCGTCTCTATCTCAGAAAAAAACAATGGCATCCATATAAAAATTAAAGATAACGGAATAGGTATAAAGACTCAATACCAGTCTAAAATTTTTGATATGTTTTTCCGTGCCAGTTATAAATCTGACGGAACAGGCCTGGGTTTATATATGGTAAAAAGTTATGTCGAACGTATGGGAGGAGATATTTCTGTAAAGAGTATAGAAAATGAAGGAACTGCTTTTTCTATATATCTGCCAAATATAAAATAAAAGTTTTTATATCTGTGAATTTTCCTTAAATTTTGAAATTCTTTGCATTCCTAAAAGTAACAGGGAGAATTATTCCGATATGGAAAAAATTTTAGACGACGAAAAATGTATTATAAATCAAAAAGGTTCAATTTTTTATCTTTCGTTTAAGGAATAAATAATTGAGCTAAATATTATTAGACATATTATAGGGCAATTAAAAACAAATACTAAGGACAGTAAGAATAGATTGTTGTTTTTTGATTTTTCAAATATTCGTCAAATTAATCATGAAGCGCGAGAATACTTTTCCCATCCAGACTTATTAAATTCCATAAAAGCCGCATGCATCTTTGTAAATACTCCAGTGGGCAATATTATAGGTAATTTTCTTATTAAAATCAACAAACCTCCTTATCCTTTACTCATGTTTAATAATAAAGCTGAGGCTGAAAACTGGATTAAACAGTTTAATTAAATGAAATATACTGGCACAATAGTGGACATCTTAGTTAAAGATGGAATACTTTATGGGGTTTATAAAAAGGAATTTATTGGAATTGAAGAAGCTAAACTAGCTACGGAGGAAAGGCTAAAATTTATTAACAAGGAAGTTTATCCCTGGCACATAGACTATGCAAGAGTAAAGCATACAACAAGAGAAGCTCGAATTTATTTTGCAGAAGGAGCTGCGACAGAACATATCAAAGCCGTGGCTTTTATCATCAATTCGCCTGTCGGAGCAATGATGGGAAACTTCTTTTCTTTTGTCAATAAACCACCCTATCCATTTAAAATCTTCGTTCAGGCAAGGAAAGCAGAAAAATGGCTTCAAAGATATAAATAAAAAAAGCCCTTTCAGGGCTTTTTTTATTTATATCAGGAAACGCTTTTATAAAGCCTGGATTCCCGGCTATGAATCTTTTTTTGAATCCAGGAAATGTAGTGCCCAGCATAAACATCTCTCATATTCCACCAATCTTCCCTCCCAAGCTTTCCCCGACAATTATGAGCACCACACATACACTTTTTAATTTTAGCACTCTGAAATTCATTGATAATAAAAGTGGCATAATCAATGGTAATATGTTCTCCGGCTCTGATATCCCTACGAGCTACAACATCCTCATCGTTAATAAGCCAAACATTAGGATCGCAGCAGTGGTTTATGAAATACTCGATCTGATGACATAAGTCTTCATTTTCCAAAGGGCCAACATAGACATGCTCCTTGATTTCGGTGCTGTACTTCTCGAAAATTGTTTTGTAAGGTTGTGGTAATTGTTTGACTTCGTCGGCAGACAGCCAGGCACAGTTATCGTTCCAATTACTAAAAACGATTTCATCTTTCTTGATGTCAGCGGCAGTGAAAACTCCAAAAAAATCTCTGGCAATTTCTTTTTTAACAAGCTTGGGATTATACATATAAATGAGAAAAAGAATTTTGAAGTTAAACGATTTTCGCAGGAAATAAGTTATTCCTTTACTTCATTTTTTTCTTTCTCATATTTGGAAAGCTTTAAACCATATAGAGCTATGTAAAAATAGCATATAATAGGAATTATAAATGCAACCTCATAATTAACATACGAGAAGTTTCTAACCATAAAAGGAATAACAGCCCCTCCTACAATGAACATAACAAGTATTGCGGCACCCTCTTCTGCATATTTCCCTAAGCCATTAATCCCAAGTGAAAAAATAGTCGGAAATAAAATGGAATTAAAAAATCCTATAGAAACGATGGCCCAAAAAGACACCTCTCCTTTAGTGAAAATCGAAAATACAACTAAACATAAAGCCGTTATAGAACAGAAACCAACAGCAAGGCGAGGCTGAATTTTGAACATTAAAAATGCGCCAATAAAACGGCCAATCATAGCCAATCCCCAATAATATGCAATATCGTTTTCAGTAGCAAAATCAACCTGAGTTTCATTTACCACATAAAGCAAATATTTATGCAATGCCACCTCTGCTCCAACATATGCAAATATTGCAAAGGCACCCAGTCGCAATTGTGGAAAATGCATTACGTGCCTTCTACGCAAAGAAGTTATTTTATTTAATGGTTTAATATTCGAGGTATCAATGTGAGTGATTTTAATCAGATATAATACAATGGCAAATAAAATCATCAACCCTCCTAAAATAAGGTATGGAATATGCACGTAAGGTGCTTCCATTTCAAATAATATGTCTTTGGAAATGTGTATTTTCGATTCTATAGGGAGACCTAATGCCCACCATAGAATTTTGAAGGCAAAAATCGGAGCTACGAAAGTACCCAGCGAATTAAACG
>JBKBXU010000312.1:0-5423 GCA_046313675.1 Cytophagaceae bacterium | reverse complement strand
GTAACTGATTGCGATGGTGAAATTGTCTTGTTTATTGACGAAATCCACACACTAATAGGTGCCGGAGGTGGTGGTGAAGGAGCCATGGATGCCGCCAATTTATTGAAACCCGCCCTGGCAAGAGGAGAACTTCATGCCATAGGAGCAACGACCCTAAAGGAATACCAAAAGTATATAGAAAAAGACAAAGCCCTGGAGCGACGTTTTCAATCTGTCATTGTTGATGAGCCGAATGTAGCAGATGCAATATCTATATTAAGAGGGATAAAAGAAAAGTATGAAGTGCATCATGGTGTCCGGATAAAGGATGATGCAATAATAGCTGCTGTAGAATTATCTCATCGCTATATTTCTGATCGTTTTCTTCCTGATAAAGCCATAGATTTAATGGATGAATCAGCGGCTAAATTGCGTCTTGAGATTGATTCCCTGCCAGAAGAACTGGATGAAGTCCAGCGGAAGATTATGCAATTGGAAATTGAAAGAGAAGCCATTCGAAAGGAAAATGATAAAAATAAAGAAACTACTTTAAGCAGAGAAATAGCCGAGCTTAATGAAAAACGAGGTAACCTCCAAGCTATATGGAAGCAGGAAAAACAGATCATTGAAGGTATTCAGAAAGAAAAGGAGAATATAGATAAGTTTAAATTTGAAGCTGAACAAGCTGAACGTAGCGGAGATTATGGGAAAGTAGCAGAATTGCGCTATGGAAGAATAATAGAAAGTGAAACCAGCCTGGAAACCCTGAAAAAGCAACTTTCAGAACTTCAGTCTAATGGATCTATGCTGAAGGAAGAAGTATCCTCAGAGGATATTGCTGAAGTAGTAGCTAAATGGACAGGAATTCCGGTTAGCAAAATGCTTCAGAGTGACAGAGAGAAACTGCTAAACCTTGAGAAAGAGTTAAGCAGACGTGTTGCAGGCCAGGAAGAAGCCATACATGCCATTTCTGATGCAGTCAGAAGAAGTCGGGCGGGCCTTCAGGATCCCAAAAGACCTATTGGTTCATTCATATTTCTGGGAACTACCGGTGTAGGAAAAACAGAATTGGCAAAAGCTCTGGCAGACTTCTTGTTTAACGATGAAAATGCCATGGTTCGGATTGATATGTCGGAATATCAGGAAAGGCATGCCGTAAGCCGCCTTATTGGAGCCCCTCCAGGGTATGTTGGCTACGATGAAGGTGGGCAGCTTACAGAAGCAGTCAGAAGAAAACCATATTCAGTGATTTTGTTAGATGAAATTGAAAAAGCGCACCCTGACGTATTCAATATACTATTACAGGTATTGGATGATGGCAGGCTTACGGATAATAAAGGCAGAATTGCAAACTTTAAGAACACCATTATTATAATGACGTCTAATATCGGGGCACACCTGATTCAGGAAAACTTTGCTACCATAACTGATTCAAATGAAGAAGATATGATAGAACAGACAAGAAATCAGGTATTCGAACTGCTGAAAAAGTCCGTAAGACCCGAATTTCTTAATAGAATTGACGAACATATCATGTTTAAGCCATTGTCTAGAAAAGAGATCCGAAAAATTGTGGATATCCAGTTTAAAACAATACAGGAAAGGCTGGAGGAAAGCGGAGTTAAGCTAGAAGCTTCCAAAGAAGTTCTAGACCTTTTGGGAGAACTTGGCTTTGATCCGCAATATGGAGCAAGACCATTAAAACGGGTCATGCAGAAAATGATTCTCAACGAATTATCTAAAGAAATCCTTGCAGGAACAGTGAAAAAAGATGGAGTTATAGGAATTACATTAGATGAAAACAAAAAGATACAATTTCTGAATCTTGAAGAAGTCAAAATATAGTCTTACCAATCACACCTGACTAAAAAGAGGTCTTTCGAAAAAAAGACCTCTTTTTTTTATTTATTTCGGAGATTATTTTACATTATTAAACAATTTTTATATCTTTTGATAATAAAGGAAGAATAAACTGACAATATTTTTTGCACTATGCAAAGCTCTTTTGACTTTTTCAAACTCGGAATGCACAACATCATATTCTTAAATGTATATGGGCACTTCTTGTTGATAATTACATTATGTGGAATATATACACTACCGAGCTGGCGAAAAGTTGCATCATTTCTTTCTGTATTTATCGGAGCTTTTATTGTTACTTTCCTAGTTTCTGCATTTGATTTATTCGAAATTCCTACGGGAGTTTTTAATTATCTTGTTCCTTTAACAATTTTAGTGATATCAATAAGCAATTTTTATAGGAAAAAACAGGTGTTCACAAACCGTTACCCCACCCAAAGCTATAGATACTATCTTTCTTTCATCTCCGGACTTATTCATGGTTTTGCATTTCAAAATGCTTTAATACCGCTTTATGAGGATGAAATACTTAACAACTTGGTAGCTTTTAAATTAGGGGTAATTTCATCGCTTGCCTTGATTGCTTTTTTTCTGCTACTAACGGCATTTATTGCCACCTATTTTGTAAGGGTACATTTACGGGAGTGGAATCTAATTATTTCCGGAGCCTGTGCAGGTATAGCAGTATATATGATGGCAAATATTTAACCTGAAAACATGTAATAGAACGTTCCTATTACGCATTCCAGGTTTACTTTTCTTTTATCCTTATCGCTGTTTCATTAAAAGCAGGGAATCGAATACCCTCTTTGTCAAAGCGTTGTTTTATAGATTTGTTTAAATCGGTAAACATTACAAAAGCGGAAGGGGGATTTTTTGCCCAGACAAATGCCCTCAAATTAATGGTTGAATCACCGAAACCCATTACCCTCACTGCAACAATGGGCGCATTCAGTAATTTATCCTCATCTTTTCGTGCATCAATACATTCTGGATGAGCTAAAGCCTCCTCCTGAATTATTGAAATTGCGTGATCCATATCCGAATCTGCACCAATGTTAAAGTCCATGAGGCGACAGGTACGTTCATCCATTATGTTGGCATTGAATATAATCTCCTGTCCAATGACAGAGTTTGGAATAATTATTCTACGGTTTTCAAAGTTCCTAAGAACGGTATGCCTTAGGGTAATATCTTCTACTACGCCTACAATAGTACCTCTCATTTCCAGGCGGTCATCTACTCTGAAAGGCTTAAAAATAACAATAAATATTCCACTGACGATATTAGAAAAGGCCTGCTGTGAAGCAAAACCAATTATGGCAGCAAAAATGCCTGCACCTGTAAATAAGGACAAGGACAAACTCCTTAAGGAGGGTATAGCATGAATAGCTATTCCTATTCCAATAAGATAAATTAATCCACTTATAAAGTGCTTAAGAAACTTATATTGAGTAGGGTCAGATCGAAGAAGTTTGGATGATTTATCGAAAAAACGATGTACCAACTTTCGTACTATAGAAGCTACTATAATAGTTAGCGCAAGAACAATGAGAATATAAAAAATTTGGAAAACATAGCGATACGCTAAATCTCCTGAAAATATATCAGACATGGTTATGAAAATATAAAAATTAATCTTCCCCTTCCGGGGCTCTCAAGCCTCCCCTGCGAACCTGATCTATAAAATGCCTCCATGCAAAAGGATTAAGCAAGGATAATGTAGGTTGCATAAAACGGTTTTCTGTTTTAATAACCTGTTGCTGCATAAAATACCGGTGGTTCATATTCGCCCCGGCCGGAGTATTAGCAAGCATTCTCCGCATAAGTTGCTCATTTAAATTATTCTGCATATTGGATGTTTGATCATCCGGCAATTGAAGGGCAAGAAAGGCTTCCTTAAATATTTGCTCTGTAGGATAAGGGAAAATTTCAACTTCCGGTAAAAGTGTAGTATCTGCTGATAATTCAATTACTACTGAAATATCCATTCGTCCATCTTTAGGAATAATGAAAAAGTTTTCCTGATAACCCAATGACCTGACCACAACGCTGTCTCCGGCGAGCGCAGGCATAGAAAAATATCCTACATAGTTAGTTGTAGTTCCTCTACCAGAAGCTGGGACGTAAACATATGCTCCGGGAAGGCCATACAAGCTGTCTCCACCTACAACCAAGCCGGAAAATTGAACAATAAGCTCTTGTGCTGCCTGGTTCTGAGCTGCTTCATCCTGACTAAAAACAGGAAAAGTGAAAAACAAAAGAGCTATGAATACTATTTTATTCAAAAGATGATTATTTATGTAAGTATTAACGTCGCCTTCCTAAAAAAGTTGGACAGCATGTCCAAATATAATGAATTAATATATTTTTAAAAAACTGCCGTGAATAAGCATTAATGATAAACTAGAATTTTCAAGCAAAACAACTTTCACATGCGTATATTTGCATAAGCAAATGTACAAACATGATAAGAATCAAAAATTTTGAATTAAAAACAGGGGCTGATATATTTAAAGGCTTCAGCGATGAATCACGAATCCGGATCATGCATCTGATTTACAAAAATGAAGAAATGTGCATTTCAGATCTTGAGCTTATTCTTGACTTTACGCAAACTAAAACCTCAAGGCATTTGATTTATCTGAAAAACGCCCGTCTTCTAAAATACAAAAAAGCTGACCAGTGGGTATACTATTATCTTAATGAAGCCTATTATGACATAATCAACCAAATATTTATGTTTATGGAAAAAGACCCTGTGCTTCTTAAAGATTTGGGAGAATACAGAACATTGTATTCAAATAATGAATTAGCTATAAGGAAGCTGCATAATACTCAGAAAATTTATAAATTACCTGCATTATAACCCAACATGAAATACGAAAAACATATATTCATCTGCACTAATGAAAGAACCGACGGAAGATCATGTTGCGGTCAGGCTGCAGGCATGGAACTGGTGGAGAAATTTAAGGAAGAATTAAAAAAGCATCAACTAAAAATTGGCTATAGAGCTCAACGAGCCGGCTGTTTGGATGTTTGCAACAATGGACCTGCTTTAGTTGTTTATCCGGAAGGGGTTTTTTATGGAAATGTTAAGCCGGAAGACATAAAAGAAATTGTAACAGAACATATCCTGAATAACCGGCCGGTGAAATCATTAATGATCGAGTAAATGCGCAATATATCAAACATATTTTTTGACTTGGATCATACCATTTGGGATTTTGATAAGAACTGTGCCGAAACATTGCATGAGCTGTACAATAAATATAAACTACATAAACTGGGAAATTTTTCATCCTACCATTTTTGCGAAACCTACAAGAGCATAAACGTAGAAATGTGGAAAAAATATAATTCAGGAAAACTCACTAAAGCAGAAATAAGAACAAAAAGATTTAGCGAAACTTTTAGACGTCTCGGCTCAGACCCAAGACTGGTTCCTGCCAGGTTAAATGAAGATTTTATGCACCTTTGTCCTCAAAAAAAGAATCTTATACCCTATGCACAGGAGGTGCTTTCTTATTTATCTGGCAAGTACACTTTACACATCATTACCAATGGATTTATAGAAACAC
>JBKBXU010000311.1:0-5432 GCA_046313675.1 Cytophagaceae bacterium | reverse complement strand
TGGCAAAGGCAAAAAAAGCAAGAATACTTGTTGCTTCAACCTCTGAAGTTTATGGGGATCCTATGGTGCATCCTCAGAATGAAGATTACTGGGGTAATGTTAATCCCATTGGCCCAAGAGGGGTATATGATGAGGCAAAGCGATTCCAGGAGGCTATGACAATGGCATATCATACCTTTCATGGCTTAGAAACACGAATTGTAAGAATTTTCAATACATATGGCCCAAGAATGAGGCTGAATGATGGCCGTGCATTGCCTGCATTCATTGGACAGGCTTTAAGGGGAGAAGACCTGACAGTATTTGGAGATGGTTCTCAAACACGATCATTCTGCTATGTGGATGATTTAATTGAAGGTATTTACAGATTGTTGATGAGCGATTATGCCTATCCTGTAAATGTGGGTAATCCAAGTGAGATTACAATCAAGGAATTTGCAGAGGAAATTATTAAACTGACAGGTACAAGTCAGAAAATAATTTATAAACCATTGCCAAAAGACGATCCTAAGCAAAGGAAACCTGACATAACACGAGCCAAGGAAATCCTGGGTTGGGAACCTAAAGTTTCAAGATCCGAAGGTTTAAAAATTACGTATGATTTTTTCAAAGCACTACCTGAAAAGGATCTGGCGCATAAAGAATTTTATTAACATTTTGTAGATTATACTAGAGAAGGTCCTTTATACAGCTAAAGGGCCTTCTTTAATTTAACTGAGTGTAAATTTTTATCGTTTTTAAAAATTGGTATTTTTTCTTTTCTAAAATATAGACATCATCCTCGTATATTTACCTATGCCATCCTAAAGGGATTAAGTAAAATATGGCAGATCATTTCAAAAAAATACTATGTATCAAAAATTAATTAACAAGGAAGCATACCTTGCAGTTATTGGATTAGGATATGTTGGCTTACCTATAGCGTTGGAGTTTGCTAAGAAAATAAAAGTCGTGGGCTTTGATATCAATTCGGAAAGAATTGATATGATGAAAAAAGGCATTGATCCGAGTGGAGAATTAAATAAGCATGACTTTGAAGGATGCGATATAGAATTTACACATGAGGTTAAAGATCTTTCAAAAGTCACTTTCTTCATTGTCGCCGTGCCAACCCCTATTGATGCATTCAATATGCCTGATTTAAAGCCTTTACTTGCCGCTTCACGAACGGTGGGTAAGGTTCTAAAAAAGGGAGATATTGTAGTTTTTGAATCAACAGTTTATCCTGGGTGTACTGAAGAAGACTGTGTGCCTGTTCTTGAAAAAGAATCAGGGCTTACTGCACTAACAGACTTCAAAATAGGATATTCCCCTGAGAGGATAAACCCGGGAGATAAGGAACATACATTGAGTAAAATAATCAAGGTAGTTTCTGGATGCGATGATGCCTCTTTAGAAACCATTGCGAAAGTTTATGAAATAGTAGTAATGGCAGGTGTTTATAAAGCCCGTTCTATTAAAGTGGCAGAAGCAGCAAAAATAATTGAAAACACTCAAAGGGATTTGAATATAGCATTGATGAATGAGCTATCAATAATTTTTGATAAGATGAACATCAATACCTATGATGTGTTGGAAGCAGCAGGGACAAAATGGAATTTTCTGCGATTTTCTCCCGGATTAGTCGGGGGGCATTGCATTGGTGTTGACCCTTATTATTTAACCTATAAAGCTAAATCGGTTGGCTATAATCCAAATGTTATATTGAGTGGAAGGACTATTAATGATAATATGGGGTCTTATGTAGCTAAGCGGCTTGTGCAGTTGTTGATAGGGCTTGATAAAAACATTAGAAAGAGCAAAGTGTTGGTTTTAGGAGCAACATTTAAAGAAAATGTCTCCGATATTAGAAATTCTAAAGTTGTAGATGTGATAAGGGAACTTGAGTCATTTAACCTTAATGTAGAGGTGGTGGATTCAAAAGCGGCACCTGATGAATTTCATGAGGAATATGGCCTGACGCTATCTGCTAAAATAGGAAAGAATTACGATGCAGTAATAGTAGCCGTTCCTCATACTGAATATGCTTTGATGGATGAAAAATATTTTTCATCAATTCTTAAAAAAGATGGTTATTTAATTGATATAAAAGGAATATTTAGGAAAAAGATTAATAAGATCAATTATTGGAGTTTGTAAAATGGGAAAGGCAAAAATATTAGTTACCGGTGGAGCCGGTTTTATTGGATCACATACCGTAGTAGAGCTTGTTAATTCAGGTTTTGAACCGGTCATTATAGATGATTTTTCAAACTCTACACCCTATGCTTTGGAGGGAGTTCAGGAAATTTTACAGCGTGAAATAACGTGTTATAATGTGGACTGTAATGATTATAATGCCTTAAAGGATGTGTTTAGCAAAGAGAAGTTTGATGGCGTAATTCATTTTGCTGCTTATAAAGCGGTTGGTGAGTCGGTCAATAATCCTCTTAAGTACTATCATAACAATATAGGTAGTTTGGTAAATCTGTTGAAAGTTATGGAAGAATTTAAGGTAGGCCGTTTGGTTTTTTCTTCTTCCTGTACTGTATATGCTCAACCGGACAAGCTTCCTGTTGATGAAAGCACTCCTCGTAATGCTCAGTCGCCTTATGGTAATACAAAAAAAATCTGCGAAGAAATATTGGATGATTATATTAAAGCCAATACCGTCTTTGCTGTGATTTCCCTACGATACTTTAACCCTATTGGAGCGCATCCTTCGGGTTTAATCGGAGAACTTCCTTTGGGCGTACCGAATAACTTAGTTCCTTATATTACCCAGACAGCAGCCGGCCTGAGGGAATCGTTAACAGTGTTTGGAGATGATTATAATACCCCGGATGGCACCTGCGTCCGAGACTTTATTCATGTTGTTGACTTGGCTAAGGCGCATGTAAAAGCCTTGAAAGCTTTTGATCAATTTAAGGGAAGCGGTCATGAGATTGTTAATCTCGGTACAGGAAAAGGCAATAGTGTAATGGAAATAATCCAGGCATTTGAGAAAGTGTCAGGAGAAAAACTGAATTATAAAATTGGTCCCAGAAGAAGTGGTGATGTGGAACAAATCTATGCAGGAGTAGAAAAATCAAAAAAATTGCTGAATTGGGAAGCTGAATTAAGTATTGAAGATTCTATGAGGGATGCCTGGAACTGGCAAAAAACGTTAAGTAAATTAAATATTCATATTGCATGAAAAAGATATTGATAACCGGTGGAGCCGGGTTTATAGGTTCTCATGTTGTGAGGCTTTTTGTAAAAAGATACCCACAATATAAAATATTTAACTTAGACAAATTGACCTATGCGGGCAACCTTAATAATATTTCGGATATTGAGGATAGTGAGAACTATGAATTTATAAAGGGGGATATTGCTGACACTGAATTTATAAATTCTTTATTCGAAAAGTATAAATTTGATAATGTTTTGCATTTGGCTGCGGAATCTCATGTTGACAGATCAATTGTAAGCCCAATGGATTTTGTGATGGCAAATGTAGTGGGAACGGTTAATCTGCTAAATGCAGCAAAAAATCTCTGGAAAGATAATTTTGATGGGCATTTATTTTACCATATTTCAACCGATGAGGTGTATGGCTCTTTAGAAAACGGAGGATACTTTCTGGAAGATACTCCTTATGATCCTCAGTCGCCGTATTCTGCTTCTAAAGCCAGCTCAGATCACTTTGTGAGAGCGTATCATAACACCTACAAAATGCCGGTAGTGCTTACAAATTGTTCTAATAATTACGGGCCTAATCAATTCCCGGAGAAGCTTATTCCTTTAACAATCAATAATATTCGAAACAGTAAGCCTTTGCCGGTTTATGGTAAGGGGGAAAATATCCGGGATTGGCTTTTTGTCGTGGATCATGCCAGGGCAATTGATACGGTTTTTCATGAAGGAAAGATTGGCGAAACCTACAACATTGGTGGCCATAATGAGTGGAAGAATATTGACATTGTCAAGCAAATTTGCTCCGTTATGGACAGAAAACTCGGTCGTTCAGAAGGAGAATCTGAAAAACTTATTACTTTTGTTCAGGATCGGGCTGGTCATGATTTCAGATATGCTATAGATGCAACTAAAATCAAAAATGAACTTGGATGGGTTCCTTCAGTGACCTTTGAAGAAGGTTTGGAAAAAACTGTTGATTGGTATTTGCAAAATATTGAATGGCTAGAAAACGTGACATCCGGAGCTTATCAGCAGTATTATGATAAGCAATATAGCGCTAATTAAAAGATATGTACAAGAGAATTTTTCATAAAAAGAACCTTTCCAATTATACATTTTTGATAACTGGTGGGGCTGGTTTTATTGGCTCAAATCTGGTTGAATATTTAATAAAATATGATGCAGGGAAGGTGGTGGTTCTTGATAATTTATTTTCCGGAAGTATTAAGAACATCGAGAAATTTCTGAGTTTGAAAAATTTTCAGTTTATTGAAGGAGATATCCGAAGCCTTGAGGTTTGCCGGAGTGCTTGTAAGGGCATAGATTATGTTTTTCATCAGGCAGCCCTTGGATCTGTTCCAAGAAGTATTGAGGACCCATTGACAACGAATGAGGTTAATGTATCAGGTTTTTTAAATGTTTTACATGCTTCTAAAGAAAACAACGTAAAGAGGTTTGTTTATGCAGCCTCTTCTTCTGTTTATGGGGACAGTATTAAACTGCCAAAAATAGAAGATGAAATTGGTAAACCCTTATCTCCTTATGCAGTAACAAAATTGGTTAATGAGCTTTATGCAGACGTATTTTATAAGGTTTACGGCCTTGAAAATATTGGTTTGCGATATTTCAATATTTTTGGGCCAAATCAAAGCCCCGAAGGTGAGTATGCTGCAGTTATCCCACAGTTTATTAATAAAGTTCTTAACGGACAAGCTCCTGAAATAAATGGTGACGGATCGCAGAGCAGAGATTTTACTTTTGTGGAAAATGCTGTACAGGCAAACATAAAAGCAGCATTTTGTGATAAACAAGAAGCGATAAATAATGTTTTTAATATAGCAGTGGGCGAAAAAACAACCTTAAACCAACTTGCCGGTTCCATTGCTGAGATTGCAGGGTCTTCTATAAAACCTGTTCACAGGTCTCCCAGGATGGGAGATATACCCTTCAGTCACGCCGATATTTCTAAGGCAGAAGGGTTGCTTGACTATAAACCCGAGGTGCGAATTAATGAAGGTTTGAAACACACCGTGGAATGGTTTAGGGGAAACTAATTTTTAATAAAAACGCAATTTTTATGAAAGGTATAATTTTAGCAGGTGGTTCAGGTACAAGACTTCACCCCTTGACGCTGGCGGTAAGCAAACAGTTGATGCCGGTTTATGATAAACCCATGATTTACTATCCTCTTTCTTGTCTGATGCAAGCAGGAATTAAAGATATATTGATAATTTATACGACTCATTATTTGACTCATTTTAAGAATATGATGG
>JBKBXU010000310.1:0-5442 GCA_046313675.1 Cytophagaceae bacterium | reverse complement strand
CAGCGATCATTTGCTCAAGTTCTCTTCTTTTTTTGGAGTCAAGACGTGAAGTTCTTTCCAATTGGGCCATGGTTGAGTTTAGCTTTTCAATTTTTTCATTAAGGGAGGTGTTGTCTAGTCCTAATAAATCACGCTCTTCCCTAATTCTTTCCAGGTCTTCACTTATTACTTTTAATTCGTTCTTTCTTAGTGCCACTTCAGTGTCAAGAGAACTAACCTCTCCGCTCAAAGTTTCGATCCGGTCTGCTTGCTTAGAGTTGGAATCATAAAAAAAGATGATCGTTCCAATGAGTCCTGCATTTAGAATTAATGATAGGATCATTACAACCTTGATTCCAGTGTTGCTGTTCTTTTCTTTCATAGGATATTTTATTTAATATAGGGCTTAATATATCCTATAATTTTTATATATACAATTGATTTTGTAATATATTATAAAATATGGGCAATAAAGCTATTTTTTTACGATGGGATCAACCGGGTAACGACTGAAAATATCGTGAATCATTATGGGTAGATTTTGTTTAAAGGTATTCGGGTCATCCAAAGCACCCACACTCCATCCTCGCCATACCAGGTTGTTTTCTTCTGTATCAATTACATCTATTATGATCTTGCCTTCCGTAAATGGAATTGTTTGTATGTATTCTCCTAAAATGTATGGTTTCTCCGGTACTCCCAAGGGAACATTCCAATCATACAGATCTGGTGTCTGATATGGATTGTATGGGTTATTATATCGAAAATTCCAGAAGTTGTTATGAGGGTTATTATACATATGGGTCGAATAGTTATAAGGATTCGGGTTCAGATTGTGAGGAGTAGGTACATAGGCATATACAGGCGACTGAAAAGTATTTTCCTTATCTTCCATTTGAAAATAATATATAATTAATACATCTGGATCTTCGGATGTTTGTTGAAGACCTCTCGTAATCAATTCCCGGTTGACCAGATTGTTTATTTGCTTTTCTACCAGCTCATTATCATACTCTGTTCCGTAAACTGGAAATGAATCACGTGCTATCCAGTCAAAGGTATGATAGTTTCCGAAATCCTTATTGTCGTCCAGGTCAGCATAGGTGTTGTACACGGATTGGCATCCCTGAAGTATAGAAAAACCCATTAAAAATGCTATCATAATTTTATTCATAATCCCCCTCTTATCTAGTGTCGCCTATATAAATAAGAGGGGATTATGAAAGATTGTTTAGTCGGACAATTTTAGAATTGCATATTTTGGTTAAACGGATTTTTGATTATTTTTTTTCTTAAATAGGTGGTTGTAGTTTTGATCGATCAACAGTAAGAATGGAAATGTATTGTTAAAATTTTTATGGAGAAAAAACAGTTTACCGATCAGATGGGATTTAGCTCGGCCTATAATTATCCCCCTCAAAGAATAATTTCTCTGGTTCCTTCCATCACAGAACTACTTTTTGACCTTGGTTTGGGAGAAAAAATAGTAGGAGTTACTAAGTTTTGTGTACATCCTGAACGTAAAGTTAACGGATTACCTAAAATCGGTGGGACAAAAGATTTTAGTATAGAGAAAATTGTAGCCCTGAAACCAGACCTGGTTATTGGTAACAAAGAAGAAAATGAGAAAGATGGCATTCTTAATTTACAGAAAAAGGTTCCTGTATGGATGTGTGATGTTGGAGATCTGAATGACCTGCTCATAATGATCAAACAAGTTGGATTACTTACAGGCTGCAAGGAACAGGCAAAGGCTCTTTCAGATGTTATTACTGTGAATTTGAAGAAGATTATTCCCATTAATACTGCCTCTGTTGCTTATTTGATTTGGCAGAAACCATATATGACTGTGGGAGGTGATACTTTTATAAATTGTGTGCTTGAAAAACTTGGGTTTAGCAATGTGTTTTCCCATTTAAGGCGCTATCCTGTAGTTTCTATGGAAGATATACTCTCCAAAGCACCCGATTACTTGTTTTTGTCTACCGAACCCTACCCTTTCAAACAAATACATATCGAGCAGTTCCAGGGTATCCTATCTAAGTCAAAGGTGATTTTAGTTGATGGGGAAATGTTTTCATGGTACGGATCCAGAGTTCGTCATTTGCCCGATTACTATGAAGTGCTCAAAAGGGAAATTAATATTACATAATGAAATAAGAAGGGTTGCTCTGTTTATAAACCTTTACTTTTAACTATCGTATATAATATACTGGGAAAGATTTTTATCCGATGGAAACGGTAAAATCTTAGATTAGTGGTGATTGTTAAAGTAATGAAGTAAAATGGTAAAAGGTTTATCTAAAATATTGATTTGGTTTTTATGTTTGATCTCATTTGTCTCATTGGCTGAAAGTCAGATAAACAAGGTTTCTGATTTAGAGAATTATAAAGAAAGTGGGATAGAGCACATGAAAAATGGAAACTACACAGAAGCTGTGGAAGATTTTACATCTGCCATTCATTTGGATCCAAAAGATATTGAGGCTTATGTGAACAGAGCTCTTGCCCATTATAAACTTGGCAATATGTTTTCTGCCATTCAGGATTATGATAAAATTATAAGTATAAATTCACGTAGCCCTGAAATATATATGCTGCGTGCTCAGGTAAAAGTTGCGGCAGGTCTTGAAGAGGAAGCCATAGAAGATTATGGCAAAGTGCTGCTATTTGAACCTGAAAACCATAAAGCATACTACCATCGGGGTGTATTATATAATATGTCCGGATTCTATGAGTATGCGCTTTTTGATTTTAAGAAGTGCATTAAGTATAGTCCCACAGGTGAAGTGTTTTATATGGTAGGTTTTTTAGAAAGTCGTTTGGGTAGAGATATTCATGCACTTATATATCTAAAAAATGCTATTGAAGCAGAACCAACCAATATTCGGTATATTCTTACTAAAATAAGATGCTTAAATCGCCTCGGAAAGCATGATGAAGCTTTAACCGACCTTAATCATGCCTTATCAAAGAATAAAAACAATACTGAACTCTTGACAGAGCGAGGTATAACCTTTCATTATTTAAGAAAATATGATAAGGGTTTGAGTGATTTTAATGCCGCAGCTAAAAAGGATCCAGGATATTTTGATATTTATCCCAGCCGGGCGAGGACTCTTATTATGTTAGGCAAATATGATCAGGTAATTGATGATTATAATAAAATCATCGAACTTAAACCTGATTATATGGACGGTTATTTGAACAGAGCGAACTGTTTTATTAAACTCGATAAATACAAGGAAGCGATAGCGGATCTGTCAAAATATATTGAGTTGAATGAATATAACTTTAGTATTTATATTAAATGTGCTGAATGTTATCTTGAAATTGGTGATGAGCTGGCGGCATTGTCTGATTTTAACAAGGCCATAGAGTTAAAGCCTGACTATCCGGTAGCTTTTTACTTGAGAGGGAAAGCACATTTGAAGTTAAATGATGTCGAAAATGCCTGCAGTGATTATAACACATCGCTTGAGATGGGCTTTGAAATAAGAAATCCAACTGATTCCAGTTTATTTACGACATGTAAATAGCGATTTCAAAAAACATTTATTGGAATCCGGAGAGCCTGTGCTCTAATGTGTTTGCTTTTGAATATTGCTAAGTTGATTTTTAGTTAGCAACCTTATTGAAATTATAAACTTTAAAAATTTCAGGAATCTCCACTACCTCAATAAGCTGTTTTTTCTTCGAAAGGTTATCTAAAATCTGGTTGTCGGGATAAGAATAATCAGCAGCCGCATCAAGAAATATTACCCTGTCCATGGTTTTTAGCAGGTTGCTGTCTAATTGTGAAAAGCTATTTATAAAATATACATGTTCATTTGCCAAGGACTGGTATACTTTCTCCTTAATGGTTTTGTCGTCGTAATTTCTGAAAAATTCAGGTGCATAGTAATAGACGAAATTCAAATCAAAAAAGTCAGGACAAACAACTACTGCTGTTTTGTCATCTTTAAGTTCCTGAACTTTTCTGACTACATCTGCCACAGGCCTTTTATTGTCTACATTGGGCTGGCAGGTAAATATGATCGGCAATGCTATGAGATAAGCTAATGAAGAGAAATTCAGGGCTTTTGGGAATAACCCGGCTATAGATGTTTTGCCGGCTTCATTTACCAGGTATACCGCAGATATAGCCAGAAGAAGGTACAAACCTATAGATGCATGGATGACATACCGATCCATAAACATAGGTACTTTAAAAGAAATAAAAAACATGAAAAAGAAGGGGAATATAAACCAGGTGGCAATGATTTTATTAGCATCGGGAAGCTGAGTCCACCTTCCTTTAATTATGAATAATAGTAGGGCTCCAAGCAGAACAACTATGCTGATGATCGCAGTAAGAGGAGCATTGGTGAATTGCCATAGCATAAAATAGGGAGCATCCCATCCAGGTTTTTGCACCCAGGTGCCATTGGTGGAAGAGTCAAAAAAGCGGTTTATAAAATACTTTAGGTAAGGTAAGTAAAGGATAAAAACCCCGATGGACACCAAAAGGTAAGTTTTGAAAATCTTTCTGCGAACACCGGAAAATAATAAAACGCATAAGGCCTGGATAATCAACACAAAGAAGCCAAAAAAATGAGCATAGATCAGAAGTGAATTGGTAATTAGCAGAAGGATAAAATGTTTTTTGTCAGAAGAGTTTTTCAGTAATTCCAGAAATGCAAACATTGAAACGGTTGTTAATAATGCAAACAAGGAATATACACGAGCTTCGTGGCTAAAATAAATCTGATAGTTTGAAAAGGTAAATAATATTGCTGCCAGAATGGCTATATTCCGGCTAAAATTTCGGATGCCAATGAGGTATACAAAGATTACCGTGAGAGAACTGAAAAGAAAGGGCAGGAATCGTACTGCCGTTGGGCTTATGCCAAAGAACTTTATCCAAAAGTGAAGAATTAATTCGAATAGAGGAGGATTGTTGCCGGGTGAAAGGTGAAATACAATGGATGATAAATCCATTTGTGCTATGTAAATGGAAAAAGGTTCGTCCATAGCAATGGACATGTTATCTATAAAAGCAAATTTCAGGATAAGATTAAAAATGAAAAATACGGCTATAAATATATAGTCTTTGTTAGTCATTGATGTTTAAAAATTAAATTGAATTCCCGGACCAAATATTATAAACCAGGAGCTGTTTTTTAGCAGATATCCGCCTCCTGCGTAAAGGGGTATGCTGAACTTGGAATCTCGTCTTATCGGTAGCAAAGACCCAATTACCACAACCCCAATGTCTCTGGTTACATTAGGATCGTCGCTAAAATTAAAAGCATTAAGGGCGATAAAGCCGGCGCCTACCTTATATGGTCTTAATCTGCCGATTCTTTCGGGATCATAAAAACTTAGTTGAGCCAGAACAGCGGTACTTATTCCTGAAAGATTTCCAAACCCTTCCTGGTTAAATCGCTTTACAAAAAGTCCTGCCGGGAAAGAAACCTGCAT
>JBKBXU010000309.1:0-5447 GCA_046313675.1 Cytophagaceae bacterium | reverse complement strand
CTACGGGAGAGCCAAGCCTTGTGTGGCTATGGAATGTGTGCATTGCTTGCGGTTGGCAGGGGTGCTTGCGCTGGATTCCACTTCTCAATATTTAGTCCCTCTACAAAATCAAAGTGTTTACCTCTGGTGATTAACTTAAATCATTATGTTATTTAATGGGTGTCAACTGTCTCAAATTTTGCGACAGTTCAAAATAATAATCAAAGCGAATTCGTGATTCGCGAATCGCGAATTGAGAAATTTTTATATCTTTGCATTTATTAAAAGTAACAGATATGAAACAACATACCGGAATGCGACCTCATGATGTGGCTGTCTTACTTAAAATAGCGGTCAAAGGAAACCGTCCATGGCTAATGAAAGATTTATCCTTTGAACTTGGTATTAGTGCCAGTGAAATCAGCGAAAGCATCAACCGATCCGCAATAGCTGGATTAATTTCTCAAGATAAAAAACGTCTTATGAAAGGAGCTTTGCTTGACTTTCTTGAATATGGCCTACGCTATGTATATCCTCAACAACCAGGATCACTGGTGAGGGGCTTGCCAACTGCCCATTCTGCAAAACCCTTAGATGATCACATACTTAGTGAAGAACCGTACGTATGGCCTTATGCTGAAGGTAAAGTAAGAGGTCAGTCCATTGAACCTTTGCATCCCAAAGTACCGGAAGCATGTCTGAAAGATCAGGCTTTTTATGAATTGATGGCTCTATGTGATGCTTTAAGAGTAGGTAAAGCCCGAGAGAAAAAAATAGCTGTAGAAGAATTGAGAACCAGAATATGTTAAAGAATACCCATATCAACAAAGAGGCTACAAAGAAAATAGCCAGAGCATTAGGAGAACTTAATGAAAAAGTTGTTTTTGTTGGAGGGGCGGTTGTAAGTTTATATATAGATGATCCTTCTGCTGACGATGTAAGGCCAACCAAAGACATTGACATCAGCCTTGAAATAGCGAGATTGGTGAACTTGAGCAGCTAAGGAGTACTTTAAATCAGAAAGGCTTTCATCAATCTCATGAAGATAATATTATCTGCCGATTTCGATATGAAGATATTAAAGTTGATGTAATGGCTACGAAAGAGGTCGGTTGGGCTCCGGCAAATCCATGGTTTGCTCCTGGTTTTACTAAGAAGGAAAAAATATTTCTGGATGATATACCTATCTTTATACTGCCTCTGGAATATTTTTTAGCTACTAAGTTTACTGCATATAAAGATCGTGGAGGGAAAGAGCCCAGAACAAGCCCTGATTTTGAGGATATCATGTATCTCCTGAATTATTCTTCCAGAATAAAGCAGCAAATTTTTAGTACAGAAAAGCATGTTCAACAATATTTAAAAACAGCATTCTTAGAGATTTTAAATAATGATCTCATGCAGGAAGCCATTATTGGAAATTTATATTATGAAAACCAAATGGCCCGATTCAATAAAATAATGAATGAATTGAATGAAATTACCAATAGAATTTAAAAAGTCCAGATCACAATAACTTTCAAATCTAAATCGTTTCCGAAGCTATTTAACCTGCCTGCCGGATAGGCAAGGTATAACGTTTTTATATTACTGCCTGCAAGGCTGTTATATAATGGCCAGCGTTATCCGCCAAGGGTCAGACAAGTTGTTAAGCATAGCTTAGGGGGGACAGAGCGTGAAGAAAATGTCCCATAGGACATTTTTAGCGATGGGCCAGCCTGCAGGGGAGCAAAGATATAGTTTTTTTAGGGGGGACGGAGCGTTAAAAAAAGGTCCGGTGAACCTTTTTAGCGACGGGCCAGGAAGCGTAGCGGGCAGGGGAGGTTATTGGGTAGGGCAGATGCACTTATACCATAGCTTTGTCCCGATAGCTATCGGGAGAGCTAAGCCTTGTGTGACTATGGAATGTGTGCAGCAGCTAGGCAGGGATTCAGGATTGCCTAAGATAAGATACCAATGAAATCAGACTCTAGGGTTAAAGATTTTTTTCACTCATTAGGTTTTTCTTTTAGTTTTAATTCCAATTAGAAATTTTTACACCACTATTTCTTTTATCTTTATCATAAATTCCCTGCACCCATCTTTTTCTCTTTCATCTAATACACTCAATAATTAGCAAAATATTTATCTTTAGCTTTTAAATTTAAAAGTCGATTTGTTATGGTTGGTGATCTTATTAACTACGGAAGTATTCTTACTCAATTAAAGGAGAAAATTAAAACTGCCCAAACCAAAGCAGTTTTGGCGGTCAATAATGAATTACTAAAGGTTTATTGGGAAATTGGAGCTGTCATTTCTGAGCAGGAAAAAGTAGCAGGATGGGGGAGTAAAGTGGTTGAAAAACTCGCTTCTGATTTAAAGATTGAATTCCCCACTATGAAAGGTCTCTCTCCACGAAACCTGCGATACATGCGTGATTTTTCCTTAGCTTATCCTCAGTTTTTAATTTTGCAACAAGCTGCTGCAAATTTTGAAAAGGCAGATAATCAAATAGATCAGATTTTGCAGCAAGCTGCTGCAAAATTACCATGGGGCCATCATCAGGTTTTGTTGATAAAGATAAAACCTTTGGAAGAGCGGTGTTTTTATATTCAGAAATGTGTAGAAAATGGATGGAGCAGAAGTATCCTGGAGCACCAAATTGAAAGTGGTTTATATAAAAGACAAGGTGCCCTGACCCACAATTTTGCAAACACTCTACCGGCGTATCAGAGTGAATTAACACAGCAGTTATTCAAAGATCCTTACCAGTTTGATTTTGTAATGCTTGGTGAGTCTGCCGTAGAGAGGGACTTGGAAGATGCTTTAATAGTTCATGTGACAAATTTCCTATTAGAGTTAGGAGATGGATTTGCCTTTATGGGTAGGCAGAAAAAATTTGAAGCCGGAGGCAGAGAATTTTTTGTGGACTTACTTTTCTATCATACCAAATTAAGAAGGTATATAATTATAGAATTAAAGATTGGAGAATTTGAACCCGAATATGTAAGTAAGATGAACTTGTATTTAGGTTTAGCAGATGATCAACTAAAAGGAGAATTTGATGACCCTGCCATAGGATTAATTTTGTGTAAAACCAAAAATAGAGTGATTGCGGAATATGCATTGCGTGATACTAGTAAACCAATTGGTATTGCCGAATATAAAATTGCAGAATCATTACCTGAAAATATTAAAGGTGGATTGCCTAGTATTGAGGAAATTGAACTTCGTATAGATGAAGATCTAAAAGAGAAAGAGAATCCTGTTGACGCACGTGTAAAGGCCATAAAAGATAAAATAAAAAGAGTTCAGGGTGAAGAAATTCAAACTCCTGCAACAAATGAGATTTTATATAAATTATATCATGAAAGCCTTAAACCTCTTTATGAAGAAATATCAAAAAAGCTTTCAGTATTTGAAGAAGATTTTCATACGACCGAACCCAGTTGGCGAGCAGGAAAGCAGTATATAACATCCTACGAGCAATTAGATGAATTTTGGAGTATCGATGAAAATATTCAAAATATACGAGAACTAAATTTTGAGTATTCATTTCAAGGGTTTAAAAAAGCCGGTACTGAACACTACAATGTAGGTTTAAATCTAAAATTCGAGAAAAACACTTATTGGTATGGGTTTTCTATGATGAATTATAATAATGAGCAGCCTTTTCTGAAAAAGCTTTACCATCAGGATTTATCTCCAAAGGACGTACAACAAATTGTTAATTTATTAATGAATTCTGTCCTTGACAGAATGGAGTGGATCATGGAAAGAATAAATAACAAATAAGCTGCAAATCCTGTACAATAACTCTCAATTCTCATTCGTTTCAAAAGCTACTTAATATAACGTCGGTTATATAACAAATATAAAGCTATATAATGGGCTGCGTTATGTTAAGCACAGAGCGTGAAGAAAATGTCCCATAGGACATTTTTAGCGATGGGCCAGCCTGCAGGGGAGCAAAGATATAGTTTTTTAGGGGGGACGGAGCGTTAAAAAAAGGTCCGGTGAACCTTTTTAGCGACGGGCCAGGGAGCGTAGCGGGCAGGGGAGGTTATCGGGTAGGCAGGGATGCTTGGGTTGGTTTATGAGTTAGGGATAGAAGCCCCGATATTTAATCGGGCAAACTCAGCCCGAAGAGAATTGGCAGGAGGGGGGACGGATCCCGACAAAAAAGTCGGGACAGGCATTGCAGCGAATTACTCGTACCCACATGGCATGCACACTGCCCCTCGTGAGCCCTTCGGGGTTGCCCGGCCGAAGGCAACTCCCATTTATTTTAAAAGGTAAAAACAGGTATTGTGTTTTTTTAAACCTAGTTTTTAGGTTCCATCTTCTTGTGAAGAAAATTGTTAGGTCAAGAGCCATGAATAAAATTTTGTGAACATTCCCTTGAATTGTTGATAAAATCATTAAGGTAGTTGAATCTGTAATCTCTTAGTTTCTGCATAAAGGAATCTATTATTTCTATCAACGTTGTAGAGGGTTTTTGCTTTTCTTATTGAAGGAATATATACATTATTAAACCATATGGCATGATATTTTTAATCATATTCAGCATAATTATGAATATCTTCTAAATTTATTATCTACACTTACCTGATTTCAAATTTTCTCCTGAATATTCCATTTGGAATAATTTTGATATAAATCAACATTCCAATAAGTTCTATTAAAGGTTGAAATGCTACTACAACAATTGCTGTGTGATACTGGATGGGAAGGGCAAGAGCTATGGGTAATATAACAAATGAGTTTCTTGTCCCAAAACTAAATGCCAAAACCCTTCCTTGTACTACTGGTAATTTAAAAACGGATGTGAGGAGTTTTGCAAACAAAACTGTAACAATTAGAAATATTACAAATACAATTGTTAAGGTGTCAAAGATATTTTTTGAAGCAGTAATAGTCTGAAATTGCGAACTAAAAATGATGAAAACTACTATGATTAATAATGGAACAGGCAACCACCCCATATTATTCAAGGATTTTTTCCAAAAACGTCTTCTGTCAGCAAGTTTTTGGGTTATATAAGCTGCAAACAGAGGAATGGCAATAAACCAAATAAATATTTCAATTAAGTTGCTTTGGGCAATGTCAACCGTCAAGGTTTTTCCAAACATCAAGTAAATGTAGAGTGGAAGCAACAGAAATTGTGCAATCAAAATAATGGGTGCAAGTGCAACAGCATATTTTGCATCTCCCTTGCCCAATTGGGTAAAGGTGATAAACCAATCAGTACAAGGCACTAACAAAACCAAAGCTACACCCAATTTAAGTACAGGATCGTTTGGCATGAGGGCAATTATAATTGCAACAAAAATTGGAATTAAGACAAAGTTTCCGATTAAAGCAGCTGCTATAAACTTATAGTCAAAAATAGCTTTTGGAATATGGGCTACAGGAATTTGGGAAAAGGTAACATAAAGAAGAAAAGCCAAAACAGGCCATAAAACCATCTCAAGTGAATTTGAAAACTC
>JBKBXU010000308.1:4681-5461 GCA_046313675.1 Cytophagaceae bacterium | reverse complement strand
AAGAAATCAAAATTAACAATACAAACATAAGGGGTTACTTTAAGGAAATTATTAATTCAGAGTCCTGTGGTTATTTAAAACCCGATGTGAGGATATATAATCATGCACTGAAAAAAGCAAATGCATCCTGCAATCAATGCATAATGATCGGCGATGACCTGGAAGCTGATATTCTGGGTTCTCGAAAAGCCGGGGTAGATGCTGTCTACTTTAACCCCAACAGAAATACACATAAGGAAGAACTCAATTACGAAATTTTTTGCTTGAGTGAACTATTAAACATATTTTAATAAAAACTATAAAACTGGATCGCCATGGGAGGAAATTATAAAATTCCGGAACCGAAAAATGAAACCATTTTAAGCTATGCTCCCGGTTCACAAGAACGGGCGGAGTTAAAACAGGCCTTAAAGGATGCCCGCTCTGTCACAATAGATATTCCCATGTACATAGGAGGTGAAAAGGTTTATACCGGGAACAAACAAGCAATATCTCCTCCCCATGATCACAAACACATTCTTGGGCATTTTCACTTGGGGAATAAATCCCACGCAACGGATGCTATTAACTGTGCCATCAGAGCTAAAGATGCCTGGCAGAAAATGCCTTTTAATGAGCGAGCGGCAATTTTTTTAAAAGCTGCAGATCTGATAGCAGGGCCATACAGAGCGAAATTGAATGCTGCCACAATGCTTGGCCAATCAAAAAATGCCTTCCAGGCAGAAATAGATTCAGCTTGTGAAATGATAGATTTTCTACGTTTCAATGTATAGTTTGCAG
>JBKBXU010000308.1:0-4671 GCA_046313675.1 Cytophagaceae bacterium | reverse complement strand
ATAAGAACATCTTGAATCGAATGGAATACCGTCCTTTGGAAGGATTTGTATATGCGCTTACTCCGTTTAACTTTACTGCCATTGCAGGTAATCTCCCAACCTCTGCCGCACTAATGGGAAATACAATAGTGTGGAAACCCGCATTTTCGCAAATTTACTCCGCCAATCTGCTTATGGAAATATTTTTAGAAGCAGGTCTGCCGAAAGGGGTTATAAACCTGATATACGTAGATGGTGTGGAAGCGGCAGAAGAGGTGTTTAACCATAAGGACTTCGGAGGCATACACTTTACAGGAAGCACAGCGGTTTTCCAACAAATATGGACTAAAATAGGGCAAAACATAAACAAGTACCAGTCTTACCCCAGAATAGTAGGGGAAACCGGAGGGAAAGATTTTGTACTGGCTCATGAATCAGCGCAGGTAAAACGACTGTCTACAGCCCTGATAAGGGGAGCATTTGAATACCAGGGACAAAAGTGTTCAGCAGCATCCAGAGCATATATACCATCCAATTTGTGGCCACAATTAAAAGAAGACCTCTTACTGAAGTTGTCAGAAATAAAAGTTGGCCCTCCTGAAGACTTCAGAAATTTTGTAAATGCCGTAATTGATGAAAAATCTTTTGACAAAATAAGAGCCTATATAGAAGCTGCCAAAAAATCTGATCAGGTAGAAGTTTTATTTGGAGGTACCTGCGATAAAAGCAAAGGATATTTTATTGATCCAACCATACTACTTGTCAAAGACCCGGACTATGTAACTATGTGTGAAGAAATTTTTGGGCCTGTCCTTAGCATCTATGTTTATGAGCCTAAGGATTTCGAGCTCATCATTGACAAGGTTGACTCAACCTCTCCATATGCACTTACCGGGGCAATATTTGCAACTGACAGAAGTGTTATACAACATGTTAGCGAAAAGCTTAAAAATGCGGCGGGCAACTTTTATATTAATGATAAGCCAACGGGGGCAGTTGTAGGACAACAGCCATTTGGTGGCTCCAGGGCATCAGGAACCAACGATAAGGCAGGAGCCATGTTTAATCTGCTCCGCTGGGTATCTCCAAGAGTTATCAAAGAAAACTTTCTGCCTCCTGAAGAGTTTACGTATCCTTTTATGAAAGAACCTTAATCAAGGATAGCTATTTTTGAAACCAAGGTTTCTTCCCCGGAACTATCGGAAGAAAAAATAAGATAGATACCGGCGCGGGCGCGTTTCCCATTGTAATCTCTAACATTCCAGGAAACCATGCCTCCGTTTGCCTGCGTTTCAAAAACAAGTGCTCCATGAATGTCTGTTATCTTAACACTCGCATTATTGACCAGGCCGGTAATCCCAACATAGCCGGTAAAACTGTGAAGAACCGGGTTCGGGAAAACTTTCACATCAGAATGCTTCTTTCCTCCCTCACTGGCATTTCCCCTGTAGGAAATAATCCCTTTATCTGTACCAAAAAAAACCTCTCCGGTACTACCTTGCACCGATACACTCGATACACGATTTGAAACTAAAGGGCTATTATCTTCATTAAAATGCAAAATGCTTTCCGTTCCTGAAGCATTCAGAAGCCATACACCATTACCTGTAGCTACCCATTTTCGGTTTGCCCCATCTACAGCGATCGCATTAATGGATTGCTCCTTCAATAATGGGAAACCTTCAAATATTGGAAGAATAAAGTTTTGATTGGAAAACACCAATGCAGGATTTTGAAATACAGCCACACCTTCGTTTGTTCCAACCCAAATTTCTCCGTTAAGGTCTTTTGAAATACAATTTATGGTAGTATTGGGCAAGCCGTTTGCTGTACTGGCAAACACCTTGGTTCTATTCTCTTTTTCATTAAACACCACTATTCCGCTAAGCCCTCCGGCATTTCTGCACCTGATCCATTTGCTATCAAAATCATCAACAACTATTTCCACGGGAAACCTTGCCCTCATCTCCTGAAAGCTATATTCGTTCCAGTTTCCAGAAAGATCTTTTGAAAATAGCGAAGGTTTTCCGGTAGGTGAGGAATGGTTCCCAACCCAAACCTTACCATCTTTATCAATAGCAACGGAAGAAATTCTAATCACAGTATCAAATGCTTTGTTGAATCGTTCCCTTTCAAGAAAAAAAGTGTTATCGGGCCGAACAGACAATAAACCACTCATATAGGAAGCAAGATACAATGTATTGTCTGCCGGATTAAAAACAGCATCCACAAGATCTCCGGCCAAGGGAAACCCACTCATTGAATACCGATGTATGTCTATCCAATAGTTATCCGTAAAAGATGAATAACCTGATGCCCTATAAAAATTCTCAAAACTAATATTATACCCTCCTGTTAGGCTTAACATAGACTTATTATAGGAATACAACTTAAAGCTGTATACAGATCCGGGGCCATTCGGGTTAAATAAGGAATAGGCATTATTGTAAAAACGGATCAAGCCTCTATTCTTATCAGCAATCCATAAGGCATTATTAGAATCTATAACCGCTTCGCGAGGCTCGCTGACAAGCTCCTCATGGAAAACATACGAACTAAGATCCGCAGTTTGAACAACTTTCCTACCGGCACAAATAAGCAGGTTGCCGGCGCTAATTTGCATGCTGTGAACAATTAAACCCGGGTCAAGAATGTCCGTTCTTTCCCAGAGTCCGTTTTTAAACTGATAAATTCCATCATTATTTACGGATGCCAACAGCACACCTTTAAATAAAACAACCGAGGAAACACCTTCAATAGGAAGGTTTTCACTCTCCCCATAGGTGTACCAATTGCCATAATCCATTAAATTTATATTGGATCGATACCTGGCAACCATCAATCCTCTTTCTGTCGCAATAAATATACTGTCCCTGGCATCATTTAATACAGAGCTATACACAGCATTCTGACTTCCGTCCGGAGTAAGATTTAAAATGGTTTCACTTACTTCTTCTCGTACTAAGTTTAGGAAGACCAAGCCAAAATCTGCCGATAAAAGAGCAGTGCTTTTATTAAAAAATATATGATTTACTTTACGGGATCCTATAATTGAAGAGCGGCGTACATCACTAATATTTACCAATTCATTATTCTTAAAAATATCAATGTCACCATCGTCATAAGTAAGTAAGACACTGTTATCCCAGGAATTAAATTTAACCTTTGACACAGAAACACCACTTAAGCCCTCAACTTTGGTAAATCGGTTAATGGAATGATCATCGGCATCAAGATAGTAGGAGGAAGAAGGCGATGCCGCAAAAATTTTATCTCCTGATACGGTTACTGTTTCAATAGAACTATTCTGGAAGTGATAACGCCACGCCCCAACTCCGCTCCCTCTTTCCTGAGCAAAAGAATAAGTGCAAAGTATCAGTAAAAAAAATATTAAAAACCTGCCAAACATATAAATATTAAATAAATACCACCTTTTATAACTCTTAAATTTAAGTTATAGTATACAGTAAAGGTGGGTTGTAACAAAAATAAACATCCGAACTGAAAGCATATAATAATTTTTAATTATTTAAGGTTAAATTTGCATAACTACAAATACCAATTCTCATATGATTAACAAACCTCAACTGAACTCATACAGCCTGGCCTTGGCAGAAAAAATTTCTTCGGAATTTTTCTCAGATAAAAATGAAATTTCAGGTAAGGAGATAATCATTCTTACATCCATTAATCAATTGAATTTATTTATAATAAGAAATTTATTTGATCGCTGGAAAGATGAGGAAGAAAAGCTGAAAAGCCCTTATTTCGATTATGACAATTCCGAGGTAAAGGATGCTTTAAAGAACCTTTTGAATAAGCTGTCAAACAATATTTTGATAAAAAAGGAATTCTTTAAGCCTTTATTAAACAAGGCCATATACGACACCTTATATTATGCACTTGAGCCAAAAGAATACCTTATAGAATACCTTTCTTCACGAGATTTCACCAACGCTCAACAGATAAAAGACCAAAAAAGATTTCACAAAATAAACCGTGAACTTTATGTGCAGCTTATCGAAAAAGCAGAACTTAGCAAAGAGCCATTTTCAGCGAATGATATTGAATTACTAATTAAAGACCTGCCCAGTCAAAGTGTAAATTCGGAGACAGAAAAAACACTTGACGAGTTTTCATCTTTACTTGCAATAGAATTTGACCACATTGGCATTAAACCTAAGGTGGAAACACCTTCTCCGCATATCAACCTGGAGCAAAAGGAAGAAGAAGCTAAGCCAACGGAAACTTTTTCAAACCCGGCTATTGAGGAGGAAATTGAAGTAATGCCAAAAACCGGATCCAACATTACAGAAAAACCCCTTATAAATGAGGATAAACAAACTCCTACCTTAAATGATCAATTCAGAAAAGAGGAACGTACCTTGCTGGACTATCACAGGAAGAATACGATAAACGATGTCCGTAAAGCCGTATCCCTAAATCAGCGATTTCTTTTTACCAATGCTCTTTTTGAAGGAAATGCTGAGGATTTTGAAGAGTCCCTTGCACTTATCGAAGCATCATCTTCTGCCCAAAATGCTATGGATGCATTACACGAAAAATTTGCCGATAAATACCATTGGAATTACGAAAGCGACGCGGCAAAGGATTTTGTTGCCCTGATCAACCTTCGCTTTGAAAATTAATGACTTAGCACTTGTTTTCTGTGTGAATCAAGCTTTAAGAATA
>JBKBXU010000307.1:0-5471 GCA_046313675.1 Cytophagaceae bacterium | reverse complement strand
ATTTTAAATTTTTAAATTTTAATGAAAAGAAAAATGGTAACAGGAAACACCTATTACCATTGAATCTTAATTCTATCTACTTTCCTACCCTACCACTATTAACCTATCAAGCCTTTAAAGCCAATATCATATTAACCAGCAACTTAATAACTTAATAACTTAAAATAATCATTCAACATCCTTTCATTCAATAATCACAATCTCAGTTCTTCGATTCAATTGTTTGTTTTCAGGAGTATCGTTTGGCACCATAGGTTTGGTATCCCCGTATCCTTTAAAAATCAAACGTTCCTTACTAATCCCTTTGGAAACCAAATAATCATATACTGATTTTGCCCGATTTTCAGACAATTTAATGTTCAGGGCTTTATTACCATCACTATCGGTATGTCCACCAATTTCCACTCTCTTAATGGTAAGATTTTTTGATAGCATAGTGTATAGTCTGTCCAGTTCAACTTCCGATTCTCCTCGTAGATCTGATTTGTTCACATCGAAGAACACATTACGGAGTACAATACTTGATCCTTTGATAAGTGGATTTAAGGTAATGGAGTCCTTGATTTCCTGATATGTATCCAAGTCCGGGATATTTATATTTTTAGAATAAAAAGTATATCCTTCCGCATCTACCGCTATACCATAGTTTCGGCCGGCAGGTAATATAACGGTATATCTACCCGTGCTGGAATTAGGGGTATAAACGCCAATTACTTGTTTTGTAACATTATCGGTCACTACAATCTGGGCCTCTATAGGTTCACGGGTAATAGCATCATGCACGGTACCCATCCATACCACAAGTGGTGCAAAGGCAATGTTTCTTTCCAGCATGTAAATATCTTTTTCCCCAAACCCCTCTTCCCTAAATGATGAAAAATATGCCCTGGAATTATCGGCAGACCATACAAAGTACACATCATCGTCCGCTGTATTTATAGGATAACCAATATTTTCAGGATCTGAAAGAATTTCTCCGGTTTCAAGATTAATCTGAACAGAAAAAATATCAAATCCACCCATGGAATTATGCCCTCTTGAACTGAAGTACAGTGTTTTTCCATCGGCATGTATAAACGGGGAAAGTTCATCTTCCGGAGTATTAATTTGGGGACCCAAAAGCTTTGCCGGGCCAAAATCCCCGTTGGTCTGTCTCCGGGACATATAAATATCCGTTCCTCCAACTCCACCTTTTTTATCACTTGTAAAGAAAAGTACATTGTTATCAGCAGAGATACTTCCACTGGATTCCCAGCCGGGGGTATTGATATTCGATCCAAGGTTTTTGGGTGCCGTCCATTGATCACCTTTTAAGGAGCTGATAAATATGTCTCCGCCATTAGAAGTTGCCTTATAAATAAGCATTTGCTGACCATCTGCGGAAAGTCCGATACAGGCATCATGGCTTTCGGTATTGATCTTACTGCTGATACTAACAGGATCTGACCAGGCATTTTCCTGCTTATGAGAGATATAAATATCTTCATGGAATAATCCATCTTCCGGATCTAACAAGCCACCCGTACTGTTATCTCTTCTTGATGTAAAAATTAAAGATTTTTCATCTGCTGATATTACAGGGTTGTAATCAGGAAATTTAGAATTTACCGAGGGTCCGGCATTTTTTATTTCTACTTCCATAGGATAAAACATAAGTTCAATCCCATTTTCACAATTTTTAATTAATCGTTCTATTTCGGCTTTTCTGCTTTTTTCTGCCCCCTTTAACAAGGTGTAATATTTTTGATATTCTAGAATAGCTTCTGAAAACTGGTGGTTAAGATGAAGAGACCTTCCAAGATAAAAATAAAGCTCTCTTTCATTCAAACTTTTGTTTTTTGCTAAAACAAGGTAGTTTAAAGATTTTTGAAAATTATGCAATTCACAATATGAAGCTCCTATGTAATAAATAATTAGCGGATCCTTCGCATCAAGGCTATCTGCAATGATAAAGTTTGCCAGGGCATTGTCAAAATCTCCCGTATTGAAATAGGAAACCCCTTTATTAAAGCTATTCTTGGCTTTTTTATTGATTTTCTGGGCATCAACATTGAAAATCATTAACAGGAAAAACAGACAAAAAAGAAGGAAGCCTTTATTCATTATTCAGTTATTTTAATTATACAATTTATAAAAATAATTAAAAAATAGATTATATCTATGCCAATTTTTTTTAAAAACACTTTTTTTTAGATAAAAGATATAGACTAAACGACAAAACCATAAAAAAAAACGCCGCACACACAAAGTGCAATTTATACACTATTTATTATTACCTTTGAAATCAAACTGACTCAACAGAAGTGCCGTATAAAATTAATTAAATCAAACGCTTAATTAAATTAATAATTAAACGTCGCTTTTGTATAAAAAAAAAGCCCTAAATAATTTATAAGAAAAATGCAATTATTGCAACATATGTTTTTTTCCTATAAAATAATTTTTTTTACGGCTTCTGGAGTCAGTTTAGGCATTTTACTTAGCCATAAGAAATGGTATAACAAAACACAAAACAAAGAAATATTTAATTCTTTTGAAAAAAAATATTACATCTGTATCTGGTGATCTAAATTACTGATTTCACCAAACATCAGATGCGAAAAAATAAACTAGTTTGAAAATGAAACGACTTTACCTCGTATTTTTACTGCTTTCTCTCATTGCTTGTTTTAAAACAGACAATGCTTTAGGCCAAACGACCTATAGGACTGTTAATGACGGTAACTTTAATACTCCGAGTACCTGGGATTGTAATTGCATACCTCCCATCAATGCAAACCATACACTTATTATCGAACATAATGTTACTCGAGCAACAAACCTTGCGCCAACAGGCAGCACACACATCATAGTTAATAGTGGGGGGACATTAACTATTAACGGAGCATTTTCACAAGCATATAGTTCTTCGAGGATCACTGTCAATAATGGAGGTACTTTAGCTGCTAACTCTATCTCCATTGATGGGGGAGTCGGAGACCCTGCGGTAACTTTTAATGGAACGGTAAATGTTTCAGGCAACATAACAAGTAATGGAGGAAGGGCTATAAACATTGGGTCAACTGCTACAATTAACCTTGGACCAACAGCTCCCTACACAGGCGACTTTATTTCTAACGGATCGGCCAACATATCTATTAATGGCACAATAAATGGTCGGGATTTACTGGTTTCAAATTCAGCTAATTTCTCTGGAACACCTACACTAAACCTACGCAATATGGGGTTTGGAACTTCTCCAAATCCAACCTGGCCAGGCTCCCCATTTACGGGATGGCTCAGTTATGGAGGTAATACCAATTTTACAGGAGGATCGATTAATTTGAGCGGCAGCTTAGGAACAACAGGAAGTGGAAGCTTGACTATTGGAGCCAGCCTTACCGTTGGAGGTAGTATTTATTTAGGAGGTGGAAATGGTTTAACTTTTAATGGACCAAGTACAGTAGCCGGAAATTTGATCAAAGAAGGTGGAAGTCCAATTACCATTAACAACTCCTTAACCGTCGCAGGAAACACTGATATAACGGGTGGAGGAGCCGTAACTGTGACCGGAAATGGTAATTTTTCAACCGGCAACATGTATGTAGTAGGAGACAATGTAGTAACTGTAAATGGAAACATGAATGTTACCAACAGCTTAAATCTTGGCGTAACTTCAGGAGGAAGCTTGCAAGGTTCTGCATCCATTGTAGGTTCAGGGAATGTTGGCTGGGGTAATTTTGCCACCAATAATTCCGGATCAACATATATAGGTTGTGTCGGACATACAAGTTCCAGTTTAAGATATAACGGTTATACAGGATCCGGCGATCCATACCCAGCTCCTCCTGGGAATCCTTTAAACTTAACAACTTGCTCCGCATGCCCTACAATAAGCATCACAAATAAAACTGCTACTACTTGTAGTGGAACAGCCTTTACTGTTTCTCCTTCAGATGCCCCGGCAGGGACTACGTATTCATGGGCGGCACCTTCCATGACAGCCGGTATAACCGGAGGTACCGCAGCATCCGGACAATCAAATATTAGCCAGACACTAAATAACTCAGGAGCATCATCGGGAACCGCAACTTATACAGTAACTCCCTCTGTAGGAAGTTGTACAGGAACACCTTTCACTGTGACAGTTACCGTCAATCCACTCAATACCATTGCAGCAGGTACAAACAGGACAGTTTGTATCAACAGTGCAATGACTAATATCTCACTTGCAACTACCAGTGCTACCGGTGCTACCTTTACAGGTTTACCGGCAGGAGTTACAGGTTCATGGGCAGGGGATGTAGCAACTATAAGCGGCACCCCGACAGCATCAGGAACATTTAACTATACAGTAACAACGACAGGTGGCTGTCCTCCTGCAACAGCTACAGGAACAATTACCGTTAATCCACTCAATACCATTGAGCCTGGTACTGACCAGACTGTTTGTATCAACAGTGCTATAACCGATATCTCACTTGCAACTACCAGTGCTACCGGTGCTACCTTTACAGGTTTACCGGCAGGAGTTACAGGTTCATGGGCCGGGGATGTAGCAACTATAAGCGGCACACCGACAGCATCAGGAACATTTAACTATACCGTTACAACGACAGGCGGTTGTCCTCCGGCAACAGCTACAGGAACAATTACCGTTAACCCTCTTCCAACAGCATCAGTTGCATCTACTAATGTTACTTGTAACGGAGCTAATGATGGCACAATTACCATAACTCCAATATCAGGTACTCCTACCTATCAGTTCCAGATTAATGGTGGTGGTTATACTTCAACGAGTAATTTTACAAACCTGGCACCAACAACTTATACGTTATCAATAATGGATGGAAATGGTTGTGTGACGAATTTGGCGATGGTTACAATCACAGAGCCTGATGATATAACAGCTACGATAACCCCAACACCTGCATCCTGTAACGGTGTTGCCAACGGTGAAATAGACATCACAGGCGTGAGTGGTGGATCTGGAACCTATGAATATTCCATAGACGGTACTACATGGACAGGAACTACAACATTTACAGGATTAACAGATGGCCCATATACTGTGAGCATCAGGGATGCAGCAGCTCCAACTTGTATAAGAACATTTAATACCACCATTACTGTCCCAGATCCGATTGCAGCTACCGTAACACCTACACCTGCGACATGTAACGGTGTGGCCAATGGTGAGATCAACATCACGGGCGTGAGTGGTGGATCTGGAACCTATGAATATTCCATAGACGGTACTACCTGGTCAGGAACTACAACCTATACAGGACTTGCAGCGAACGGATATACCGTAAGCATTAGGGACGCGGCAGACAATGCATGCGTGCTTACAGTAAACACTACTATTACACAACCAGATCCGATTGCTGCTACCGTAACACCTACACCTGCGACATGTAACGGCGTTGCCAACGGTGAGATCGACATCACGGGCGTGAGTGGTGGGTCAGGTGCTTATGAATATTCCATAG
>JBKBXU010000306.1:0-5498 GCA_046313675.1 Cytophagaceae bacterium | reverse complement strand
AGTGGATAGGCAGGAACAGAAACATCCACCATTCTGTAGCAAGCCATACATAAAGGGCTATATAAATAGCTGACCATACCAGTCTTGAAATCCAGTTGTGGGCTAATTTATCAAAAGCATCCCATTGTGGCAATCCTTTGGTAAATTTTTCGTCAACCGGTGTTTTGCCCTTGTAAATATCAATATAGTTGTTTCGCGTCTGCCACATCATCAGAAAAACATTTCCGGTATTGCGTGGAGAGTGAGGATCCAATTCGGTGTCTGTATGTGCATGATGAAGTCGGTGCATAATTCCATAAGCCCTGGCACTTATATAAGATGAACCCTGACAAATGAAACATATTATGTAAAAAGCTTTTTCCCATCCTCTTGACATAGAAAAAATGCCATGTGCCGCATAGCGGTGGTGAAAAATGGATTGAAAAAACAATGAACTATACCAGTGTACAATCAATAAAACAACTATTCCCATTTTTCAAAACTATCAAAAAATTACGATAAGGGGTACTATATTTTTTTTAATTCTTTATAATAAGTCTTCAAAGGCAGAAATGTTCTAAAAATATAGAGAAAAAAGAGGTTCAGGGTGAAACTCGAAATACCGTGGTGACAGGTGTTTCCACCTGACAACCTTCATGTGTTTGAAAATCTTTTTGAGGGTTAACATTATTTTATAAATCCGGTTCTTTTGTAAAAGAATATATGCACACACAGGCAGGATACGAGCACATGGTATCTCTCTTTCCAAAGCTTATAGCAAAGCTGGAAGGAATAGCGATTTTTATGATGAACAAAGAAGGAGAAATTGTGACCTGGAATCAGGGGTGCGAACAGCTAAAAGGATATAAAGAAAATGAGGCTTTAGGCAAAAACTACGAGATGCTTTTTCCTGAATTTTTAAAAGAAAAGAATGACCCGAAAGAAGAGCTAAAAGAAGCTGAAAAGGCGGGAAGATTTGAAGAAGAAAACTGGCGTCGGAAGAAAAGTGGGGAGTTGTTCTGGGCTCAGGTCATACTTACAAAACTACATGATGAATCAGGTGAGTTTGTTGGTTTTGTTAAAATTACGCAGGACAGGACATTGAGAAAGCATTATTATGATGAACTGCAAAAGAAAAACAAAAAACTTGAACGCACCAATCATGAATTAATGAAATTAAACAGGGAGCTTGATACCTTTGTTTATTCGGCATCGCATGATTTAAAAGCCCCAATCAGCAACATGAATAGCCTCTTGTCTTTACTGGAGTCTGAAATATCGGAAAAATCTAAGGAGAATCCTCAGGTACAAAAACTCACAGATATGATGAAAACCTGCACCGAAAGACTTTATACCAATATTTCCGATCTTGCTTATTCTGCCAAAATAGATTCTGAAAAAAAAGGTTATTCAGAACAGTCGTTTAAAGAAATATTGGAAGATATAATGTATAGCCTCAATGATCAGATTTTAACT
Organism: Cytophagaceae bacterium; assembly: GCA_046313675.1. Classification (GTDB taxonomy): domain Bacteria; phylum Bacteroidota; class Bacteroidia; order Cytophagales; family Cytophagaceae; genus JBKBXU01. The sequence continues at coordinate 4,043 of JBKBXU010000306.1, read as the reverse complement.
TCAAAGGCTGTAATCCAGGAAGAAATACTTGAACCAAAAATAAAGTTTTCACGCAAAAATATACGAAGCATTTTATATAACCTGATCTCCAATGCAATCAAATACCGTTCACCGGAAAGAAATCTCAGGGTTATAATACGGACTGAGAAAACAGATGAATATACTCTGCTAACTGTCGCCGATAATGGAATTGGGATAAAAGAGGAGGACAAGAAGAATGTGTTTTCTATGTACCAAAGATTAGAAGCTAACCAGACAGAAGGTTCAGGAGTTGGAATGGCTATAGTGGCCCAGATCGTAGATGCCAATGGAGGGGAGATAAAAATCGATAGTGAACCTGGAAAGGGAAGCACCTTTAAAGTCTACCTGAAAAATAAGGAATCGTAATCGTCTTATTATTGCCATCAAATTATTGTCCATTACTTCCCGAATTTCATCCATAAGAGTTGATTACCGGAAATAATCGACCAATTTAGCTATCAGGTGTGCTTGTTTTTGAAAAATATTTTAAACGTAGTTCCAGTACCAAGCTTGCTTTCAATTTCAACTTTACCTCCGGCGTTTTCAACAATTCGTTTAACGGTATAAAGGCCAAGCCCTGTTTCTTCTACGTGGTCGTGAAAGCGTTTAAACCATGCGAAGACCTTTTTCTGATTCTTTTTGTCAATGCCAAGACCGTTGTCAGTGACAATTAAAACGGTAAATTCCCCCTGAATACTAGTCTTAATGAAAATTTCCGGACATCTTTCCGGAGAGGCAAATTTTATGCTGTTGCTTACCAGATTATACAAAATACTTCTGAAATCTTTAGCAGAAAATTGTATGGTCTTACAATCTGTACAATCCGTATGTATAACAGCACCTTTCTTGTCAATTTGACCTCTGAGCCGGAATGCAACCTCTTCAATAACCTTTTTCACATCGATTTCCTGATAGTCATCCTGATGCGACCTTTGTACAAGGCTTATTTCCGCAAGGTTATGAATGGTATTTTTAAAGATAGCTACAGATTTGTCCATCATCTGGAATAGCGGTCTTGTTTCTTCATCATACCATGTTTCACTTTCCGACAATGCATTTAACAATCCTTCCATATTTGCTATAGGGCTCTTTAGTTCATGAGAGGCTGTGTAAATAAAGTTATCCAGGTCCTGATTGGTTTTATCCAGCTCTGCATTCTTTCGAATAATCAATTCGGCATGGGTGGCTATCAATTCTTCCCGGGCTATTGCCAGGTGTGCATTTGCTTCAAGGAGCTTCTCTTGTTCTTTCTTTAATGCTATTTCAAAATTTTTCCTGTCAGAATAATCCTGAGTAATTTTTATATATCCTATAAATTCTCCTGTTTTATCATTTGTAACCTTTGTAAGGACGACATACGCCCAGAATAAGTCCCCATTTTTTTGTCTGCGCCAATTTACACTTTCAAATCGTCCTTGTTTGCTGGCTTCCTCAAGTTCATTTTCTGGAAAGTTTTTTTCACGAAGAAAATCAGGAAACATAATCGCATAATTTTGTCCGATGGCTTCTTCAGGTTTATAGCCTTTGAGCAATTCGCAACCATGATTCCATGTCTGTATTATGCCATGTTCGTCCATCATAAAAATAGCAAAGCCTTTTATGTCTGACAGCACATTCATAATATAATATTCCGGGTTTTTGTCTGCCATTTTGCTCTTTTAATGTAATAACAATATTCAAAGAATACTTGTTCTTAAGGTGGTTTGTACTTTTATAATACTGCCCCTCAGATTCTCTCCTAAAGAGGACAGAGGTACTGAATTAACGTATTGATTGATTAATGATACCTTAGAGTCCCTGAAAAAGGAGACTCTGAGGGAGTGTAAACGCTGGAAGGGTTCCAAACCCTTCCAGCGTTGGTTAGCCTATTGCCTCTCAGATTCTCTCCTAAAGAGGACTCAGAGGTACTGAATAACGTATTGATTGATTAATGATACCTTAGAGTCCCTGAAAAAGGAGACACTGGAGTGTACTATACTAAGGGAAGGGACAGTCTTCTACATCATCCATTGTATCGATGGATTGACATACTTGAAATTGCCAACAGTGCTATTTTCCAGATTTCCGAACTGTCGTTTCCCATCTACATAGTGAAGCCCTAATTTCAGACGATTTCTTTTTATCAGCCAATTGACACCAGCAGCCCATTCTTCGTGCAAGTTTGCATTTGTCAAAGGGTTCAAAGCATCATCTTTAAAAAGCCTGTCAGGTCGTGTGGCAGTATGCATTAACGATAACTGAAGAATTTGCGATTTTGGTAATGCAATATTCCAGGCACTTTTTATAACGTAAGAATTATCTTTAGTAGCTCCATACGAACCCAAATTTAAGGTTTCCCTATACAACCAAAGGTATTCTCCGAGTAAATCAAGGGGGCCGTAATTGAGTTGGGCATCCATACCATAAACCATATTGTTGCGGAATAAACTGGTTTTGCTTTGATAAGTCACGTTTGCTCCAATACTTAATCCTTTACGTTGCATAAAGCCTGATTGAGAATAAACCATTTGGTAGCTGGCAAATTCAGGGTCGCCAATCATCCAGACGCCCCGGGCAGTAAGCAGAGGTGACCATATAGAATTGTCTCCCCTGATTAAAGGATGATTGGTGTCAAACATGCCTACATCGTACAAAAAGCTATGTGAATTTCCCCTTTTGAAACCACCTAAATTTATTCCAGTTTCACGTCCTATAGCCCTGCCTACCATGTGAACACGAGGGTAAAAACTTGGTTGTCCTTTTTCTTGTGAAATATTAAAGGCTGACGTATATATAGATTCTTTTCCTGCTCTGGGCCGGAAATAACCAAGCGATAGATTTAAGAGTTTGTGAAACTTATAGGTGAAGAATGCATCCCGAATAGAAAATGTATGATTGTCATTCGGGTTGGGGATTCCGGCCGATGCGCTTAAGCCGTCCTTTCCTATGCCATCGTAAGTAAACCCTACATAAAATAGTGCCTTACTATTTAACTGTCCACCCAAGCCAAAACGGGCTCTGCGAATGTAAGTGTCTAATCTAGGTGTAGACTCACTTTCAGCAGACTGAAGTGTTACCACATTCCATACTTGAAAATACTGTAAGAAATCTACATAGCCACTGTCACTTAGGTTTACCCGTGCTCTCCAGTCTGGTATTTCTTGTGCGTGAAGTGAGTTTGTATTCAGAAATAAAACCTGGACAAAAACCAGGACATATAAAATTCTCATAAAAAACATGAATAATTTGAAAGTATAAGTTTTAAAGTGTTTAAGTTGAATATTTTAATTAAGGGTTATTTTAACCCTCTGTTTTTGAAGAACATTCTATAATTATGGCCTCGGAACTATTAAAAAGTTGGTTTTACTTTCTTCCAGTACCTTACGTGTTACGCTACCTACTATGAATTCTTCTATAAAACCGCGGCCATGTTTACCTATTACGACAAGAGAACAATCATTTTCTTTTATCTTATCTAAAATTACTTTTGTAGGATTGCCTGATGTAACCTCTGTGTACACAGATAATGTTGAAGTTGCCAAAATTTTCTGCTTAAGTTCTTCCAATCTTGCCTTGTCTGTTTCATTGAACTTCTCAATATCAGAATCAGTACGGTATTTCATTACTTGTTTATCCTGTACATGAAGCAAGTTTATCTTTTGGGCATAGGACACCACGTTTTCCAATAGAAGTTGAAATGCATGCTGGGAATTTTCAGAAAAGTCGGTTGGAAATAGTACGGAATAATTGGAATTAGAGCAAGCTAATTCAGGAACAAAGCCATTTTCCTCCTCCATAACGGGAATACAACGGATGATCAAAATCGGAAGTTTGCTGTGCTTTATTAAATGGTTTACCGTGCTACCCAGCACCATGCCTTTTATAAATCCCTTGCCACTGGTTCCGGATATGATAATGGCATCGTCTATATTTTTGGTGTATGCTTCCAGTTCAAGATAAGGAAGTCCTTCTCTTAATTCAATAGTTGTTTTAAACCCCTTTTTTTCAAGAATTTCTTTTAACTGAATCAAGCGCCTTTTAGT
>JBKBXU010000305.1:0-5514 GCA_046313675.1 Cytophagaceae bacterium | reverse complement strand
GGGGACAGTAATAGGTAATTACTGCACGATACACTCAGGAACAGTAGTAGGAAGTGATGGTTTTGGATTTGCCCCTCAGACAGACGGAACCTATAAATCGATTCCTCAGGTTGGTAATGTGGTAATCAAAGATCATGTTGATATAGGCGCAAATACAGTAATTGATTGCGCAACAATGGGTTCAACCATTATAGAAGATGGCGTAAAACTAGATAATTTGATACAGATTGCTCATAATGTCGTAATTAAAAAAAATACAGCTATAGCAGCCCAAACAGGAGTCTCAGGTTCTTCAATCATTGGTGAAAATTGTTTAATCGGAGGCCAGGTAGGAATCGTAGGGCATGTCACTATGGCTAAAAATACTAAAGTTGGTGCTCAATCAGGGGTATCCAAAAGTGTCAGAAAGGAAGGTACTTCCATACAGGGTGCTCCTGCCTTTGATTATAAAAATAATCTTCGCTCTTTTACTGTGTATAAAAAATTACCCGATTTGTTGAGGCGAATTGAACAACTTGAAGAAAAAATACTAAATTTGCCCTCTTTATAGGAAGCGGAGATGAATTTAAAACAACATACAATTAAAAATCCTATAACCATCTCAGGAGTAGGACTTCATACGGGGGTAAGAGTTAATATGACTTTTTTACCTGCCGAGATAAATCATGGTATAAAGTTTCAGCGTGTTGATCTTGAAGATCAGCCTTTGGTAGATGCTGATGTTGATAATGTGGTAGATCTCTCAAGGGGAACTACTATTGAGCAGAACGGTGCCAGAATAAATACGGTGGAACATACCTTGGCGGCTCTTGTCGGGATGCAGATAGATAACATCATTATCCAGCTTGATGGTCCTGAACCTCCTATTATGGATGGAAGTTCCTTGCCTTTTGTAGCGGCTATTGAACAAGCCGGCCTTCAGGAGCAAAACGCCATGAGAAATTATTTTGAAATTCCTCATAGCATATTTTATGAGGATGGAGATAGAAACGTCGATTTGGCTGCGTTGCCTCTTGATAATTATAGAGTTACCGTAATGGTGGATTATAACTCCCCGGTTCTTGGGAGTCAGCATGCTACGCTTACCAATATTAACCAGTTCTCCAAAGAAATAGCCTCTTGTAGGACGTTTTGCTTTTTACATGAGCTTGAAATGCTTCAAAAGCAGAACCTGATAAAAGGTGGAGATCTTAATAATGCCATAGTGGTGGTTGATAGGGTAGTGGAAGACCATGAGCTAGAGCACTTAGCAAAATTATTTAATAAGCCAAGGGTAGAGGTGAAGAAAGAGGGGATTTTAAATAATGTTGAGTTAAGATATAAAAATGAGCCTGCACGTCACAAACTGTTGGATTTGGTTGGGGATCTTGCCTTGGTGGGCAGGCCTTTGAAGGCACAGATTCTGGCAGCTCGTCCGGGACATGCAGCGAATGTCGCCTTTGCAAAAAAAATCAAGAAACTTATGAAGGAGTCTTCCCGGTATCAAATACCTCATTATGATCCTTCATTACCGCCAGTCTTAGATTGTAATCAAATATATAAAGCACTGCCGCACAGATATCCGTTTAAGTTGGTTGATAGAATATTCCATCTTGACGATACTATGGTTGCCGGTATTAAGAATGTTACTATTAATGAGCCTTTTTTTCAAGGACATTTCCCTGAGAATCCTGTTATGCCTGGAGTGCTTCAGGTAGAAGCTATGATTCAAACCGGAGGAATTTTAGTTATGAATACGGTTCCTGATCCGGAAAATTATTGGACATATTTCTTAAGCATCGAAAGCTGCAGGTTCAGGAGAATGGTAACTCCGGGAGATACTATTATATTTAAGTGCGAACTCCTTGCACCAGTAAAACGAGGTATTGCAAAAATGCAGGGGCAAGCTTTTGTTGCAGGAAATCTGGTTTGTGAAGCTGTAATGTCTGCAAGTATTGTAAGAAAAGAAAGTGTAATTTAGTGTATGAATCAACCATTAGCATATATACACCCTCAGGCAGAAATTGCAAATAACGTAGTTATAGAGCCTTTTTCCACTATTCATAAGAATGTAGAGATTGAAGAAGGAACCTGGATAGGCTCGAATGTGACTATTATGGAAGGTGCAAGAATTGGAAAGAACTGCAAAATATTTCCAGGAGCGGTGATTGCTGGTGTGCCTCAGGATCTTAAATTTCGTGGTGAAGATACCTTGGCAATTATTGGTGATAATACAGTAATACGGGAATGTGTGACGGTAAGCCGGGGAACTACGGATAAGTATAAAACGGTGATCGGAAGAAATTGCCTGGTTATGGCTTACGTACATGTTGCTCATGATTGTGTAATTGGGAATAATTGTATTCTTGCTAATGCTGTTCAGCTGGCAGGACATGTTTTGGTAGATGATTTTGCAATCGTGGGTGGATCAAGCGCTGTTCATCAGTTTGTTAAAATTGGTGCACATGCCATGATCTCAGGTGGTGCTTTGGTTAGAAAAGATGTTCCGCCATTTACTAAAGCTGCCCGTGAACCACTTAGTTATTGCGGAATCAATTCCATCGGCCTTAGAAGGAGAGGGTTTTCCAATGAAAAAATATCGGAAATTCAAGATATATACAGGACAATTTATCTGAAAGGGTTAAATAATTCAAAAGCGCTTGATTTCATTGAATTGAATTTCCCGCCGACCAAAGAAAAAGATGAAATACTAAACTTTATCCGGGGGTCGGATAGGGGGATTATGAAAGGTTTCAATCAGTAAAAATGGATATACATGTTGAAAATCTCGGCAAGAGATTTGGCAATCAATGGATATTTAAAAACCTCAACCTATCGTTTCATAAAAACAGATCGTATGCTATTACAGGCCCCAACGGGTCAGGCAAATCTACTTTCCTACAAATTCTTGCAGGAATTATTCCGGCATCATTAGGAAGCGTTAAATATCTAGAGGATTCTGTGGAAGTGCCTGATGATAAAGTTTTTGAACAACAGTTTTTTGCTTCTCCCTATCAGGAATTACCTGAAGAATTTTCACTTAAAGAACTTCTGGAATACCATGTTTCTTTTCGGAAATTAAGAAATGATATTAGCCCGGATCAATTAATTGATATTCTTAACCTAGGGCCTAATAAAAACAAAGAGATCCGATTTTATTCCTCCGGTATGAAGCAACGGGTGAAATTAGGCCTGGCTTTGTATTCTGAAACAGATGTAATTATTCTTGATGAACCTGCCACAAACCTTGATATTCAAAATATTGAATGGTATAGGAGGGAGGTTTCTCAACGAATAAAAGACACATTGGTCTTAATCGGCTCAAATCAACCCTATGAATTTGATTTCTGTTCAGATGTCATCGATATAACCAAATAAATCATGATCTATCCTGAAGAATACCTGGTTCAGCAAAGAACGGTATGTCAAAAATATCAAACATGGTTTTATCCTTCTCCGGAACATTTGGTTCATGGAGTCAGCCGAACTATTGATTTTAATAAGCCTGTAACCGGCATAAGGCATATTCCTCAATCAGGATCATCGGGATGGTTTTTTTTCAATGAAGAGAATTTTGATCCTGCAAGTTTTGAACCTTCTTATAATTTAGATGAAAGACTTATCCCATATATAGGCCTTCCACCTGGTTGGGCTTTCAAATTTTCTGGAGATGATGAGGAAGCATGGTTTGATCAAAGCCTAATGAATCCTGAAGTTCTTTATTCTATTCTGGATTCGAGACTTCCAATTATAAGCAGGGTGGGATGGTATCTGGAAGACGTGTTCTGCTTGAAGACCCTTCAGGAAGATCCCAATCCATTTTTTTTAGTACCATTACATATTGATGATATTGTTCGTCTTAATTTTGTCATTATGACGGTTAATGAAAATAAAGAGGTTAAACTCAATTTTGAAAAAATGTGGGTGCATGTGAAAGAGGAAGAAGGTGGCTTATATAGGGGAATTCTTGATAATGATGCAGCCTGTACCGATGAATTAAAAACCGGGATGGAGTTGTGGTTTTCCCCTTATCATATTGATCATAAACTGGAAAAAGAATGAGTTTTTAAACAAAATATTTATAGCACTAGTTATTTCTAATATCAATAAAAATTGAAATTATGAAAAATCTATATACTATTTATATTTTCCTTTTTCTGGTTTTAACAATGACCAGTTGTGAAATCATTGCCGATATTTTTGCTGCAGGCATCTGGGTAGGGGTTATAGGTGTATTGCTTATTGTTGGCTTGATTTTATTTATCATAAGTAAGCTAAGAGGTTAAATAGGTTTGGAGCTTGTTTTTTTGAATAAGTTTTTGGACGTATAAGATCCTGATATTTTTTATATATTAGTAGAGAGATAATTAAATGCTCCTACTTTTGCATGATGAATAAACCTGAAGTCAAATTAGTTGAATGTCCAAGGGATGCTATGCAGGGTCTGGCAGACTTTGTCCCCACAAAGATTAAAGCTTCATATATTAACCTATTGCTTCAGGTGGGTTTTGATACCATAGACTTTGGGAGTTTTGTTTCACCTAAGGCCGTGCCTCAGATGAAAGATACTGCTGAGCTGCTTAAGCAGCTCAATATGGAGCATTCGTATTCAAAATTGCTCGCAATAGTTGCTAATGAAAGAGGTGCAGAGGAAGCCGCTTCATTTGAAGAAATAAGCTACCTGGGCTTCCCATTGTCTGTTTCCGAAACCTTTCAAATGCGGAATACTAATAAATCCATTGCTCAGGCGATGGATATTGTGAAAAATATACAGGATATCTGCGTCGCAAAAAATAAAACTCAGGTTGTTTATCTTTCTATGGGTTTTGGTAATCCTTATGGAGATCCTTATAGTAAGGATTATATAGTGGATTTTGTGCATAAATTAGATCAGATCAATGTTCAAATAATCTCTCTGTCTGATACCATTGGTGTGTCAGATAAAGCAAACATTGATTACCTGTTTAAGGAACTTATTCCCGCATTCCCTAATATTGAATTTGGTGCTCATCTTCATTCCCACCCTAAGGAGGCATATAATAAGATACAATATGCCTATGAAGCAGGATGTCGTCGTTTTGATGGAGCCATGAAAGGTTTTGGAGGTTGTCCTATGGCAAAGGATGATTTGGTGGGCAATATTGCCACAGAGGCAATTATTGATTATTTATCAAAATTAAATGTTAATTTAAATCTAAATAAAGAAAAGTTTGCTTTAGCTTTGCAGAAAGCAACAGAAGTTTTCCCTCTTTGATAATGAAAACACACAAAGTAGATATTTTTATTCCTTGTTTTATAGATCAGGTATTTCCTGAAACAGGCTTTAATATGGTCAAGATATTAAAGTCCTTGGGGTGTGAGGTTAATTATAATCCAAATCAAACCTGTTGCGGACAGCCGGCTTTTAATGCCGGTTTTTTTGATGAGGCTAAAGAAGTGGCGGGGAAATTTCTTGATGATTTTTCTGTGAGCAATCATTACATAGTAACGCCTTCCGCATCCTGTGTGGGACTGGTTAAAAATAATTATGAAAGG
>JBKBXU010000304.1:0-5556 GCA_046313675.1 Cytophagaceae bacterium | reverse complement strand
ATTCGACGATGTTGCCAAAGGAAATCTGTCCTGCAATTACCTCTCTTCCTCCGTAATAAACAACTATGATGGTGCTTAATCCGGTCAATATTAAAATTAAAGGATAGAAGAAAGAGTTTACTCTGGTCAGGCTTAAAAACTTTTTTCTATAATCTATGCTCAGGTTATTAAACCTTGCGTACATATCACTTTCCCTGACAAAAGATTTTATAACCCGGATGCCCGAAAAAGCTTCCTGTGCAAAGGTTGACATTTCTGAAAGGCCTTCCTGTATTTTGGTGGACCTGGAATTGATCATGTTGCTTACATAAAAAATGCTCAGGGACAATAAAGGAAGGGGGATTAATGTGTACAGGGTAAGTTTTGCGTTTACACTCACCATATAAGAGATCACAATTATAAACAGGATGGATAAGTTAAAGCCATACATAAGTGCCGGCCCAAGGTACATTCTAACCTGACTGACATCCTCCGAAATGCGTGCCATCAAATCTCCGGTATTATTTTGCCTGTAAAAATTTAAGGGTAATGTCTGGTAATGCCGGTAGATTTCATTTTTAAGATCATATTCTATATGCCTTGAAACTCCAATAATGGCCTGTCTTTGAAAGTATAGAAATACGCCGCTGATAAATGCCATTCCAATAATTAATAAACCATAATACATGGCTTCCCGGTAAAAAGAGACCTTAAAAGCATCACGCGCTTCCGGATCTGTAATTTCCTGATATTCTGTGAGCGATGTGGTTATATGATCGATTACCTCTCTGATTATGGGTCCCTGTATGGTAGCAAAAATATTTGCGAAAACAATAAACAGTATACCAATAATGAGTTTGTATTTATATTTATATAGGTACTTGTTTAAATATTTTAGTGAATTCACGTTTGGTAAGATTTTTGCTCCGAATACTTACTATTTAATTGAAAAGCATCCAAAAATACCTTAATATTGTCTTTGATAAAATACAAAGTGTAAAAAGTTGCTAATTTCGTCAGGAAATTCAAAAACTTAGAAAGAAAACAGGGGGAAATGTTAAACAGACGGTTATTACGAATTAAAGTGATGCAGGCATTATATGCCTTAAAACAATCAGAAATCTCAAATTATCATAATGCTTTGGGATTTATAGATGAATCCTTTGCTCCCGATTTAAATGCTAATGAAAAGCAGGATACAGAGAAGCTTGAAAATTACAGAAAGGAAGCTACAACACTTTTTGAGGAGAGGTATAAATCAGGGGATCTCTCGTCTGCCACACAAAACAATGAGATCCTTTCTGTAGTTGATAAGTCGATTACACAATTGAATAACCATAACAAGAAGGATCTGAAGCATTTTTTCAGGCTCTTACAGAGTGATCTTGACAACGTTTATGATGAATACATAAGTGTGCTTTGCTTGATCCTGAATATTGGTGATTTTGCCTCTGAATATGAAGAAGGCAAAAAAGGCAGGTATATAAAATCAGATGACATTATATCCGGAAATAAGTTCTTTAAGAATGAATTAGTGGAGATTCTTAGAAATGATACTTCTCTGGAAAAAGAAAGGGCAAAAAGAAATATCGGGTGGTCTTCTGAGCTGGTAAAAAAATTCTATAAAGATATTTTACTCAAGGATGAAACGTTTAATTCGTATCTGAAGGAAAACACTCATTCGTTTGAATCTGATAAGAAAGTAGTTTTATATATTTCTAAAAGCCTTATATTTAAGGATAAAATTACCTGTGAATATTTTGAGGAAAAGGATCTTAATTGGGGCGAAAACAAAAGCATAGTAAGCGGTTTGGTTTCTAAAACACTTAAGGAAATTCCTTACGGTGCTAAAGAGGTAAAACTTCTGGAATTGTCTCCTAATTGGGATGAGGATAAAATGTTCTATAATGAACTTTTTGACAAGACAATAAGTATAGAAGATAGGCTTGAGGAGATTATAGGAAGTAAAGCTAAAAACTGGGATTTGGAGAGAATTGCAGCCATAGACATGATTATTCTGAAAATGGCTTTAAGTGAAATGCTTGGTTTTCCAAGTATACCTGTCAAAGTTACAATAAATGAGTACATTGAACTGTCTAAAGTTTACAGTACTCCTAAAAGCAAAAAGTTTGTAAACGGGCTTTTAGATAATTTGGCTAGTGAATTAACAAATAGTGGAGAGATAAGAAAGAGTGGAAGAGGATTAATTGATAACAAATAAAACTTTTTTATTATGGGTAAGAAATCAGGAACATTTTTGGCTTTTTTGGCAGGCCTTACTGCCGGTGCCGCAGCAGGCGTACTTTTTGCACCTGATAATGGTAAAAATACGCGTGATCGTTTAAGTTATAAGCTTGATAAGTATCAGGTGAAATTGCAGGAAATTATTCAGCAGTTGATGGCTGAAAAAGATCTTCCTAAAAGTGCTGCCAGGGAAGAGGGACAGAAAATTATTAAAGAAGCAAAAAGTCAGGCTGAAAGGTTATTGGCTGATGTTGAAGAGTTAATTGATCAGATAAAAAATAAAAAAGAAGCTTAATAAATAAGCTTTAGTTGACTTTAGTTTAAAATTTATCATTTACTACCGTATGAAAAAGAATTTCATTATCTTCTGTTTAATGGGTCTGACTTTGGCTGGATTTACTGCATGTGAAAATACTGCAGGTACTGAAAAAGCATCCGTTGCATCTCTTGCACCTGAAGGCGAAAATAAGGAAAATGCCGAGGCCATTACACAAACTACTGAAATCGCCTTTGTTGAAAGGGAGCATGACTTCGGGTTAATTCTGGAAGGTGAAGTTGTGGGACATACCTTCATGTTTAAAAACACCGGTGATAAGCCTTTAACCATTGCAGATGTAAAAGTTACCTGTGGTTGCACTGCTCCTGAATGGCCTAAAGCCCCGGTAGCGCCAGGCGAAGAAGGAAAGATTGAAATAAAATATAACAGCTCCGGTAAATCAGGTTTGATTCACAAAACAATCACCGTGGTTGCTAATACACAACCGGCAGAGACGCTTATTGATATTAAAGCAAATGTTCGTAAAATTGATAACAGTATCAATGGGCCGGTAAAAAAATAATGCAAACAATTAAACCTTAACTTTTTATACTATGTTGGATTACATTTTTCTTGATGCGCAGCCTGGTGGGCAATATAATTTTTTGATCATAATGGTTGCCATGGTCGTGATTTTCTATTTCTTCATGATCAGGCCTCAGCAAAAGAAGCAAAAGGAGCACAAACAGTTTCGTGAATCCTTGAAAAAGGGAGAAAATGTTGTAACCATTGGTGGTATGCACGGCAAAATAGTAAGCCTGGAATCCGACGATACGGTTATTCTGGAAGTAGATAAAGGCATCAAGCTTAAATTCGAAAAAGCCTCTATTTCTATGGAAAGTTCTAAGAAAACCACAAAATAATTGGCATCAGGTAAAAGAAATATCTTTGGGATTAAGGCGGATTGGAGGGCAGTTTTTTTATGTATTCTAACCGCCAGCACTTTTTGGTTCTTTAGTGCTATGAATAAAGATATTACTGATAATATTACCTATCCGATTGTTATACAGTATGATTCTGACAAAGTAGTTCCTCTGGAAAAGCTTCCTGATCGCATTAAAGTGAATGCTACCGGATACGGGTGGAAATTACTTAGAAAGTCCCTGATTTTTCATAACGGGCCTTTGGTGATACGTCCCGAAAACCTTCCGGATAAAAATTACCTGACGGCATCTCAAATGCTTCCGGCAGTTAAGCAGGAACTTTCCGATGTTAGGGTAAACTATATAGTTTCAGATACGCTCCATTTTAATTTTGATCGAAAAGTTACAAAGACTATTCAGCTTAAAGTGGATAGTGGAGTTCTTAATCTGGCTCAGGGATATCGATTGGTGTCATCAATAATGATCCAGCCTGATACAGTGGTGTTCTCCGGACCTAAATCCATAGTATCTAAACTGCCTGATACTTTACAGCTAAATGTTCCTGGAAAAAATATAAAAGAATCATACGCTGAAAATATTAAAATTGAACATGTGTTCAACAGCCTGATCAAATATGAGCCCAAGGAAGCAAGGGTGAGTTTTGAATCAGCCTTGTATGTGCAGGAAAGTAAAATGCTGGTGCCAAGACAAATAAATTTCCCTGGGGATACATCATATATAGTTCCGGATAAACAACTAATCATTACATATCAGGTTCGGGAAGAGCATAAAAATAAAGCAAAAGAAGAAGATTTCAGGGCTGTTCTAAATTTCAGAAAGCTTAATCTAAAAGACACCACAATTGTGCCTGAGCTGCTAATTAAGCCTGAATTTATTAAGGATTTTTATTTTACGCCATCTGCTGTAAAAATTAAACATGTCAAAAAGACCTCTTAAAATCGGAATTACGGGTGGTATCGGGAGTGGTAAAACCACTGTCTGCAAGGTTTTTCAACTGGTAGGAGTGCCCGTGTATAATGCAGATTCAAGAGCTAAATGGCTCATGAATTATAATTCAGAGATCAGAAAAAGTGTAATTTCTGAATTTGGTGAAAAGGCTTATCAAAATGATGAACTCAATTCATCATTTATCGCTGCACAGGTATTCGGAGACCAAACCAGGTTAGAAAAATTAAATTCCATCGTACATCCCGCTGTTGGCCATGATTTTGCTGATTGGTGTGGAAAGCAAACAAATGTCCCCTATGTTCTGAAAGAAGCTGCTTTATTATTCGAAGCAGGCACTGTTAAAGACCTTGATCGGGTTATTACTGTTTTTTCTCCAAAAGAACTTCGTGTTTCCAGAATTTTGGATAGGGATAAAAACAGGACAGAAAATGATGTTTTGAAAATAATGGAAAATCAGATGCCGGATGAGGAAAAAATTAAGAAATCAGATCATATAATATTTAATGATCTGGAAAATATGGTTATTCCTCAAGTCTTAAAATTGCATGAACTTTTTGTCCTTTTATACGAAAAACTTCCTTCCTTGCAAGCAAAATAACTGCTCATATGCAGCTCAAGTGCTTTCCTGAACGGATTTTTTTTCTCTGAGGTTTATTAATAGGGGGAAATAAAATTTAGGAGTATGGAACATTATGTGCTCGTACATCAATTCAGGAACAATATAGCAATGATGGATTTTACACAATTTATGGTTGATGTATATCCTGAGCACAAAATCGAATCGAATGAATATTCAGTTTATTTTGGATTTGCCGCAAGACATACATCAGAGGTTGATGATTATGTTAATGAAATAGTTAGGGTGCGCTGAAAAACATACAAAGTGTTGATTTTAAATGTTATACATGATAATTTTTAAAATTTAAAGCAAAGGTTTTTCTTTATTCTTTGCTTTTCCGTGCATTGACGAACTAAAAAATCTGATAAAACGATATTGTTTGGGCTAGCCACAAGCGCAGAATCTACTTTATTGCCTCACATTCGAAGTATTTCAATAAGTCTTCATGTAAGGCCATGCGTATCTTGCACACTTGTGACTTTTTCAGCAGGCCCTAGTTCTACTTTGTCACTCTGATTTTGAGTAGTGCCGATTAATATCTTTTTGTCTATTACTGTGTCGAAACA
>JBKBXU010000303.1:0-5568 GCA_046313675.1 Cytophagaceae bacterium | reverse complement strand
ATACATTTCTAAAAAAACTTTAAAATTTTTACACTTATGTCAGATTTAAAATTTGAAACACTACAACTTCATGCGGGACAGGAAATTGATCCTACAACTTTATCAAGAGCAGTACCTATTTATCAAACAACTTCTTACGCTTTTAAAAATGCAGAACATGGTGCCAACCTTTTTGCGTTAAAGGAGTTCGGCAATATATACACCCGTATAATGAATCCAACTACGGATGTATTTGAAAAACGAATAGCTGCTTTAGAAGGAGGTGTTGCGGGACTTGCTGTGGCATCGGGACAGGCTGCACAATTCATTGCATTGAATAATATACTTCAGGCCGGAGATAATTTTGTTTCTACTTCATTTCTATACGGAGGCACATATAATCAATTTAAGGTGGGCTTTAAGCGACTTGGGGTAGAAGCACGCTTTGCAGATGGAGATAAGCCTGAAAGCTTTGAAAAACTGATTGATAAAAACACAAAGGCATTATATCTTGAAACAATCGGAAACCCCGGATTCAACATTCCTGATTTTGAAGTAATTGCAGCAATAGCAAAAAAACATGATATACCGCTAATTGTAGACAACACTTTTGGTGCAGGAGGATATTTATTCAGGCCTTTGGATCATGGCGCCCATATTGTGGTATCATCGGCAACAAAATGGATTGGAGGGCATGGAAACAGTATTGGAGGGATTATAGTAGATGGCGGCAATTTCAATTGGGGCAATGGCAAATTCCCTCAATTTACAGAACCGTCTGAAGGTTATCATGGGATAAAATTTTGGGAAGTATTTGGCACAGATGGCCCATTCGGCAACATTGCTTTTATAATAAGGGCAAGAGTAGAGGGTTTAAGGGATTTCGGACCGGCGATCAGTCCTTTTAACTCATTCCTGCTGATACAGGGCATTGAAACACTATCTCTCAGAGTAGAACGTCATGTGCAAAACTCCCTTGAATTAGCAAAATGGCTGGAAAATCACCCTAAAGTAGAAAGTGTGAATTATCCCGGCCTGGAAAGTAGTCCTTACCATAAACTTGCAAAGAAATATCTTAAGAAAGGTTTTGGAGGAGTATTGTCATTTATCATCAAAGGGGGAAAAGGAAATGCGGAGAAAATAGTCAATAATCTTAAACTAATAAGTCACCTGGCAAATGTTGGAGATGCAAAAACATTAATCATTCATCCGGCAAGCACCACTCACCAGCAATTGTCTAAGGAAGAACAAAAAAGTGCAGGTGTGGAAGCCGGTCTTTTGAGAATATCTGTTGGAATCGAGCATATAGAAGACATCAAAAATGATCTTCAGGAAGCGTTCAATAAAATCTAAACACCTAAGCTGTAAAATCAAAAAGGGGCTTTTCTTTCGAAAAGCCCTTTGATTTTTATTTCTATATCAACATTTCAATTAATCGTCTTTCCCGAATGTAAAGCCCAGGGTAAATAATAGTGTACTATTGTAAGATTCAACCCTCGTCCGGGTGTTCAAATGTTCGGTTGGTTCAAAAATTGAAGAGAAATGACGAACATACCTGACACCTACATTCAGGCCAAAAGGGGCTTCGTATTCAATCCCTGCAACTAGTCCAAATTGAAAGATATTCCTTCCATCGGTATCGGTGTCGACTCTGATTCTATCTTCAATAGGATCGTAGTATTGGTGAGATTGTGCCGCAAAAACGCTTATAGCCGGACCTGCAAATAATTGAAAACCATAAAAGTGAAATGCCGGCGTAATTGGGTAAATATCTATGTAATGATCCGTTTCCTGAAGCGTACGACCGCCACTTACTGTTGTCAGGCCTCTGCCAACATACATAAATTCGGTTTTGATCCAAAAATAATCAGAAGGTGTTGAGTTGATATAAAAACCGGCCGTTGGACCCCATTTTGGAGAAACCCCGGATTCATTCATCCTCATGCTTCCATCTTCACCTGTCCAAGAATTTAAAGCTCCACCTACTCTTAAACCAAAATTGGCAGACTGACTAAAGGCTGAACCCATAGTCAGACAAAACATAAGTAAAAGTATAGTTCTTTTCATATAGCAAAAGTTTTTTTGTTTCTGGAAATTTACTAATTTTTCCTTGAAATATGCAAAAAACTTACAGCTTATATTTTCTTAAAATATATTCTGAATTTTGAATCACTTGTTGACCGTGTTTGTATCCAAGCTCATAAATTTCCTTTGCTTTGGAGATTTCAAAAATTCCATAATCTACTAGTCCGGGGGGTTCAATAAATATATCGCAATATTTGATGCGATCAATTACATTCATTTTGACCGACAGATGAAAGGTTCTTTCAATAATGGATTTAATGGATCTGGTTCGAAAGTCCCTGTTTGTAGGATTGCAGTGAAGCCCTATAATCAAATCAGATGTACCAATGAGGGGCTCAACCGGAAGGTTGTTTAACGTCCCGCCATCGACCAACATGTTACCCTTATATTCCATTGGAGCAAACAACACCGGCATACAGGTAGACGCCAGCAAAGGTTCGAGAATTGATCCTTCTGAAAAATAGATTGTTTTGCCTTCCACAATATCCGTGGCTGATATTATAAGCTTTATACTTAATTCTTCAAATGTTTTGCATGGAAGGTAATTCTCATATACAGGAATAAACCTTTCCACATTTAAAAAACCAAACCTGCTCCAGGCAGGCCGAAGATAACGGAAGAGGTTTGTTTTGCTTAAGGTTTCAAAAATTTCCTTAGGAGACATTCCACAGGCAAATAAGGTACCTATAATTGCACCGGAGCTTACGCCGGATATAATATTGGGCTTAATACCGGCTTCAATTAAAGCTTGCATTGCACCCAGGTGCGCCACTCCCCTGGCTCCACCTCCCGATAACCCTAATCCTATTTTAGTCATTAAAGATCTCGTTAAGAAAAAACATATGATCCGGCCTAATACCCTTCTCTGTCCTTTTTACAGTACAGCATTGAATGGTCGGATCATGTTCAAAAAAAAGAATATAGTTGTTGTCAACCGATTTAGCTAAAAACTCATTTTTCTCCTCTAATGTTTTAAGTGGCCGCACATCATAGCTCATAATATATGGCAAGGGGATATGGCTTACCGAGGGAAAGAGATCAGCAACATACACAATAGTTTTGCCCTTGTAATGAATTACAGGTAACATCTGCTGTTCGGTGTGGCCATCCACAAAGAGCAAATCCATGCAGGAAAAAGGTGATAATTTATTTTCAACAAATTTCAGATTTCCACTTTCTTCAATAGGAGCAAGGTTCTCTTTTAAAAAGCTTGCCTTTTCACGAGCGTTAGGAAATTTTGCCCAGTTCCAGTGGTCTTTATCGGACCAATAGGTGGCATTAGGAAATCGTAAGTTGATCTTTGATTTATCTGAATTGTACAAAGTGGCTCCACCTACATGGTCAAAATGCAAGTGCGTGAGAAATACATCGGTTATATCATTTGGGTGAAATCCTTTCGCAAGAATAGATTTTTCAAGGGTATCATCACCGTGTAAATGATAATGACTGAAAAATTTCTCATCCTGTTTATCTCCAAGGCCGGTATCAATGAGAATTAAGCGTTTGCCGTCTTCTATTAACAAGCAACGCATTGCCCAGGTGCAAAGGTTGTTTTCATCAGCGGGATTGGTTTTATTCCAAATGGATTTAGGAACAACCCCAAACATAGCTCCACCATCAAGCTTAAAGAATCCGGTATCAATAACATGTATATTCATACCGGATCCTTTTTATTCTATCACCACACCCATGGCAGAAAATTTATCGATTCGCTGATTAATTCTCTCTTCAGGAGTGATTTGGTTTAATTCTTTAATATTTTCAAGGATTACTTTCTTTATCTTTTTGGAAATTCCCGCCGGGTCTACGTGGGCACCTCCCAGAGGTTCTTTGATGATGTCATCAATAAGCTTAAACTTTAACATATCTGCTGCTGTCAATTTCAAAGCTTCAGCAGCTTGTTCTTTATAGTCCCAGCTTCTCCACAAAATAGAAGAACAAGATTCGGGAGAAATAACGGAATACCAGGTGTTCTCCAGCATTAATACTCGATCGCCAATAGCTATTCCTAATGCACCGCCGGAAGCACCTTCACCAATAACTATACAAATAACAGGTACAGTAAGCATGAACATCTCTTTGAGATTTCTTGCAATGGCTTCTCCTTGACCCCTCTCCTCTGCTTCCAATCCGGGATATGCTCCGGGTGTATCAATGAAAGTAATAATAGGAATATTAAACTTCTCAGCCATTTTCATCAGCCTTAAAGCTTTTCTATACCCATCAGGATTGGCCATACCAAAATTACGCATTTGGCGCTGCTTGGTATTGCGGCCTTTTTGCTGACCAATGAGCATAACGGATTGTCCGTCTATTTCACCAAGACCTCCAACCATTGCTTTATCATCTTTTACACAACGATCACCATGCAGTTCTATAAACTTATCGGTGATGTCGTATATATAATCTAAAGTATATGGTCGATCAGGATGCCTTGACAACTGCACCCGCTGCCAACGGGTGAGGTTTTGGTAGGTTTCCTTTTTCAAGTTCTTAATTTTATCTTCCAGTGACAATACAGCGCTTTTCACATCAACATCATTATCTTCCGCCAGCTGTTTCATGTCTGAAAGCTTTGCCTCCAACTCGGCAATAGGCTTTTCAAAGTCCAGATATATCATCTTTTTTCAAAATTGATTGCTCAATCAGGTACAAATTTAGAAATAATACGGTAGTATAAAATGAAATTGTTATTTTTTCAATCAACTATCTTTTCAATACAAAGTTCCAAAAATAAATTTTAAGCTTTAACAATTTATAACTGACATGCTTACCCTGTCAATAAAAAAATATTTAAAAGCATGTTTGGATTATATTAAATAACACCATACATTTGCAGCACAATTTTTGAACAGAGCAACAAAAAAGCTGTTTATAAATTCAACAAAGTTCTTAAAATATTGAAAATATTTTTAGGTCCGGTAGTTCTTTGGTTAGAATATCCCGATAGCTATCGGGAGGGTCGCGGTTTCGAGTCCCGTCCGAAAAAACATAGTTCTTTAAGTTATTAAAAAATATTTCCAGGTCCGGTAGTTCAGTTGGTTAGAATACATGCCTGTCACGCATGGGGTCGCGGGTTCGAGTCCCGTCCGGACCGCTGGAATTTTCAAAAAGGAGTCTTCGTGACTCCTTTTTTTTTGCCCAATGCTTACCTTGAAATTAAACAATTTACAAAAGTAGCTATAAAAACAAAAACCACTATTTAAAGTGGTTTTGTCACAAAAAGTTGTAGTATTTTAATTTTCCTTAAGCCTTTGCTCCAGGTAATTTGTCAGACTATAAGTTCTTGGATAATAGAGTGAGGCTCTTCTTCTGTCCATCATTTCTATTTCATCCAATGCTTCAGATATAAGCTTTTCTACATCACTTTCAGAAAAACGTCTGTTTGTTTCTATAATCTGATCTTCCATGTTTAACTGGGTGGTATCCAATGGTTGAATTCCACTGTATTCGAATTTCCAGACATGCTCTTTTTCTTTTTTCCTTTTAAAGAAATAAACATAG
>JBKBXU010000302.1:0-5590 GCA_046313675.1 Cytophagaceae bacterium | reverse complement strand
TAATGGTGTTACTTTAGATACCTATCGGGAACCAGCCCTTGAAGCAAATAACCCTGGATTGGCGTACAATCATGTAGTAAAAGAGGTTATTAACCCAGGTGAAACTCTTGATTGGGATAGTGAAGCTTATGGTTTTGATTTTGGAGATATGATGCAGACTGTTTGGTTAGATCATCCACGTCCTCAAAATGAGGATCCTGCATATTTTGTTCAAACGTTTGATTATAGACGTGTAACCGGTGTTAACTTTACTGTTGTAAATCCTAATAATGATGAAGGTGGAGGAGCTCCAGAGTGGTTTCACAATGGCCTTAGTAACATCGAACTTCGTATTCACTCTATCCGTGTTGGAGATTGCAATATTACCAACATTTTACAGCCAACAACTGTTAAGAAACACACTATAGCTCCTAACCCTGCTTCAGGTACTTCTTTAGTTTCTTATGATGCTGTAAGAAGCGGAAACGTAATGGTTAATGTTGCTGACATGATGGGTAACACCGTAGCATCTTTCAATGGTGGTAGATCTGAGACTCCCATCAACGTTTCTAATCTTACAAAAGGTGTTTATGTTGTTACTGTTTATGGTGACGGCGCTCCTGTATCAGCTTCTAAACTGGTAGTTGAGTAATTAAATACCTGATATAATTTAAAAGCCTTTCTGAGATTCTCAGAAAGGCTTTTTTTATGCTTTAGGTTTACAAATTATATATTACCTTATCTCTTTCAACACCTCCTGGTTAATTTCA
Organism: Cytophagaceae bacterium; assembly: GCA_046313675.1. Taxonomy (GTDB): domain Bacteria; phylum Bacteroidota; class Bacteroidia; order Cytophagales; family Cytophagaceae; genus JBKBXU01. The sequence continues at coordinate 4,841 of JBKBXU010000302.1, read as the reverse complement.
TGTTCTCCGTCAAAGCTTATTATTTGCATATCGGGCTTTATCTTTAAAAACTCATTTATTTTGTCCCGGTGTTCTTCCTTGTAAAAGGGGTCATTTTTTCCGTAGATAAAATAAGTTTGGGTATTCTTTATTATATCTAATTGTTTTCCAGGTTCAATGTCCATATCCGGAGGAAGTATTCCTGCCCACAAAATTAATTTAGTAAGAGTGGCTTCTTGGATGGATGTTATCCAGCGGTACGCTGTTGCAACTCCTTGCGAAAACCCCAATACATTCAATTCAATGTTTTTTCCTAAACCTAACGTTTTGTAAAGCTGGTTCAGGTAGTTTATATAATCAGCAATTTCAGTTTCCCGGTCCTCTTTGGTCATCCATGTCGCTCCTACACGCCCATTAAATCCATTCAGATAAAATTTTGATAAAGCCTCAGGGGCTACTATATAGGTGTGTTCATCTTCTAAAACTCTAAAGTGATTAATGAAAAAGTCTGCCAGTTGTCCATAGCCATGAAAAATAAACCATACCTTTTTGGTTTTATCATTTAAGGTACCAAGTGTATAATACCTGGCTGTTTTGTTTACGACAATATGATGTTCTTTCATATGGTTGACTTTTGCGTGTTTATTATTTTATTTACATGATAAAATTTATTTCTGTTCAATTATGAAGCATATTCTTTTATTTGGTTCCGGCAAATCATCCTCTGTCTTAATAGAATACCTGCTTCGCTTATGTACTTCAGGGGAGTATGCACTAACTATTGCAGATGGTAAACTTAGTGAATTTGTACATTCTCTTAAAGAGAAACATAACTTTCTGAATCTGGCAGAGATTAACGTCATGAATGAAAAGGACAGGGAGCAGTGCGTGTCGCAAAGCGACCTGGTGATTTCTCTACTCCCTCCACATTTACATTTACTTATTGCACGTGATTGTGTCAAACATAAAAAAAACTTCATCACGGCTTCTTATGTAAGTGATGAAATAAACGCTCTTCATAAAAGTGCCGTAGAAAATAATACAATTATTTTAATGGAGTCCGGGCTTGATCCGGGCATTGATCATATGTCAGCTATGGCTGAGATTGATATGATCAAAAATGAGGGAGGGGAAATGCTGAGTTTTCATTCTTATACAGGAGGACTTATTGCTCCTGAGTCTGACAATAACCCTTGGAATTATAAAATAACCTGGAATCCTAAAAATATTGTTTTGGCAGGACTGGGTACAGTCAAATACCGAAAAGATGGAGCCTACAAATACATTCCTTATCATAAGCTCTTTCAGCGTACCGATCGGGTACCGGTAAATGGTTATGGTGACTTTGAGGCGTATGCCAACAGGGACTCGCTCAAATATCTTAATACCTATGGATTGGAAAATATTCCGACGTTTATACGTGGCACTTTGAGACGTCCGGGTTTTGGAAAGGCCTGGGATAAACTGGTGCAATTGGGAATGACGGACGATCAGGTAAAGTTGGCCGGATCCGAAGAGCTGAGTTTTCGTAAATATACAGAATCATTTTTGCCCCCCGAATCGGGCGAAGTAGAAGAACGGTTTTGTAGCTACCTGGCTATTTCTTCGCAATCGGAAGAGTTTAAGAAGCTCAAATGGCTAGGCTTGTTTGAGGATCGAAATCCGGAAATAAAAGATTGTACCGCAGCAACGTTCTTGCAGGCTTTAATCGAGGAGAAGTGGAAACTCGAAAAAGGGGATCTGGATATGGTGGTCATGAAGCATTATTTTACCTATAGGAAAGAAGGTGCTGTCAAATCTTTCTCCTCTTCGATGGTCGTAAAAGGTGAGGACTCCATACGTACCGCTATGGCAAAGACCGTAGGATTGCCTGTAGGTATATCAGCCAGGCTAATACTGGAGGGTAAAATCAAAGCTAAAGGTGTACAAATTCCTGTCACTAGAGAGTTGTATGAACCCATCCTTCAGGAGTTGGAAACTTTTGGTGTAGCTTTTTTTAGGGAAGAAGGCGATAAACTTTACTGATCAGAAATTTAAATAATACTCCTTCAAAAGGTTCCTGAAATCATCAGAGTAAGCATCCCCATCTTTGATTGATATATTTTTTTCTTTGACCACGGTTTTATGCTTTTGGAACTTTCCCATCTTTCGGATTACAGGTTTCCCCTGCCGGTCTCTTACACTCATGATTTCAGAAGGGTAAAGAGTTGACTTTTCAGCAAGCTTAACAAATTCATCAAACTCCCTAACGGGGTAGAGTATATAAAATGTGCCGTCTTCCACTAAATGTTCTGTAACAAAATCCAAGAGATCCTCAGGAGGTAAAAGATTGGAATGGCAAGCTGTATTGTATTTATGATCCTTTGATTTAAGATGGTCTTTATAAAATGGCGGATTTGAAAAGATCAAATCATACCTTGATTGAGTTTTATAGTCTTGTAAAGAAGTGTGGTATATGGTTATTTGGTTATGCCATGGGCTGTTCAGTACATTTTCTTTTGCCTGTCGAACGGCTGAAGAATCTGGGTCTATGGCATCTATGGCTATTGAGCTTTTTTGCGCCAGCATCAGCGATAAAAGTCCTGTGCCCGTTCCAATATCCAGCGCCTTTCCGGAAGTTTTCTCTGTTTGAATGTAAGCACCGAAAAGGCATGAATCGGTACAGACCTTCATGCCACAATCCGCTTGTTGTACGGTAAATTTTTTAAATTGAAAATGCGTATTGGCCAAGGTGTATGTTAATTTCCTGCTTCGTATCCGTGATCAACTTTAAGGTTTACACCTTCGGCACTTTGTACAGCCAGCCGGTCACAGCATTCATTCTCTATATGTCCGGCATGTCCTTTTAGCCATTTGAGCTTTACTTTATGCTTTTTGTACACATTGATAAAGCGGAGCCAGAGGTCTTTGTTCTTTTTATCTTTGAAGTCCTTTTTTACCCATGACCATATCCAGCCTTTTTCTACAGCTTCGACCACGTATTTTGAATCCGAAAAGACCGTAACCTCTGTGCCTGGGTTTTTTAATGCTTCCAGGCCTACAATAACGGCCAGCAGTTCCATGCGGTTATTGGTGGTTTTCCTGAACCCCTCACACATTTCTTTCCTGTGCTGTTTATACTTTAGTACTACGCCATAACCGCCAGGCCCGGGATTACCTCGTGAAGAACCGTCTGTATATAATTCGATCATAGCGTGAAGTTAAAAAGAAAATGACAATTGATAATTGATAATTAATAACTACTTTTGGACAATTATTAGTTAATTTTATATAATACGAACTTTTCTGTTCGTTTTTTTGTAATGGGAAGCAAATCCTGTAAATTTTTAAAAATAGTGATTGGTAAATAATGGGTGTTGTAATTTCAAATCTTACAAAAATATACGGAACTCAGCATGCCGTTGATGGTATTTCTTTTGAAGCCAAAAAGGGAGAGATTACAGGTTTTCTTGGGCCTAATGGTGCAGGAAAGTCCACCACCATGAAGATTGCCACAGGATATATTCCCCCCAGTTCCGGATCAGTAAAAATTTGTGGGTATGATGTAGTTGAATCACCTCTGGAGGTTCAGAAACGTGTTGGTTATCTTCCGGAGCATAATCCTCTTTACCTTGACATGTATGTTCATGAATACCTGCGTTTTATTGGTTCCTTGCATGGGTTGAAAGGTAATCATTTGAAGGCAAGGGCAGAGGAGATGGTTGCCATATGCGGACTTTCTGTGGAGCAGAATAAAAAAATAGGGGCTTTGTCGAAAGGATATCGTCAAAGGGTGGGCCTTGCTCAGGCTTTGATCCACGATCCGGAAGTACTTATTCTTGATGAACCTACCACAGGACTCGATCCTAACCAGATTATGGATATCCGGCGATTGATCAAAGATGTCAGCAGGGAAAAGACCGTAATATTTTCTACCCATATCATGCAGGAGGTCGAAGCCCTGTGTGATCGTGTAATTATTATTAATAAAGGACAAATCGTTGCCGACGATTCTGTGGCTCATTTACATAAGACTCATTCCGGGGCAAAGGTACTTTCCGTAGAATTTGAACATGATATTGAACTGTCGCTCCTGAAGAGCCTTCCCGGCGTAATGGAAGTGAAAGCACAAGGAGCAGGAAGGTATGAGATTGTTACCGGTGAAGAAGATATACGTTCGGTTATTTTCAAGGCTGCTTCAGAGCATAATTGGGCATTGGTAGGACTTAAGCAGGAAGTAAATTCTCTGGAAAAGGTATTCCGAGAACTTACCGGTGGTGCTATTGATATTGAGCAATTGACAAATAAGAACTAAGAAATCAATTATGTTAAGCATACTCAGAAAAGAGATCAATACTTTTTTAAACTCCCTGATAGCCTACATCGTCATTGTGTTGTTTTTGACGGGAATGGGTTTGTTTATGTGGGTGTTTCCCGAAACCAGCATTTTGGAATACGGCTTTGCAGAAATGGATACCCTTTTCTCGCTTGCCCCTTTTGTATTTATGTTTCTGATCCCGGCTATTACAATGCGTACCTTTGCTGAAGAAAAGAAAGATGGAACGATTGAGTTGTTGTTGACCAGGCCTGTTACAGACTGGCAGATTATACTTGGAAAGTATCTGTCCAGTGTCTTGTTAGTTTGTCTTGCATTACTACCTACGCTTCTTTATTACTACAGTGTTTCCAGTCTGGGAAGTCCTGCCGGTAATGTGGATTCTGCCGGCGTGGCAGGTTCATACATTGGGCTTGTGTTACTTGGGAGCACCTTTGCTTCCATAGGTATATTATCTTCCGTGATTACGGTAAATCAAATCGTTTCATTCATTATAGCAGTTTTCATTTGTTTTATTTTCTATTCAGGAATTGAATCAATGGATACC
>JBKBXU010000301.1:0-5609 GCA_046313675.1 Cytophagaceae bacterium | reverse complement strand
AGATCTTTCAACCAGCTATGACTAACAAATGTAACAACAAATAAATATGCCCGCTTGCTTTTTAGATGAAAATATCCAACAACTAGACATATCATAGTATGAAAAAGCCCAGTTTTTTCATACTATATAAATAATAACTTAATAAGCCCTATTTACCATTTGCTCCCCCCTTTAGAGATTCTGTCCACCACTTACTTTTAAAGAAATCCTCCTTCAGAATTTTAAGCTCTTTTAACAGTTTTTCATTTTCCTCTATCAAACTATCCACGTTCAGATCATATTTTTTCCTTTTCTCCAGGACTTTATTCGCTATTCCTTCATTTTCCATACCATTATACTTTTCAATTATAACCACCAGACAAGAGGTATAGTTAAATCCCGAGAAACAACCCAAGACCACTTCGCAAAATAATCCAAATTTAAGCTTCAAAAATCACAATAATCAACGAAAAATCTTTCTTAAGTTTAATTTACTAATACCTTATTTTTTATTATTTTTGTTGCAGGCAAAAAAGTTTAATCACACCATGACGAGGCCGAAAATTGCAATCATTGGAGGAGGAGCTGCCGGCTTTTTTGGAGCCATTACCTGCTCCCATTATAATCCTGATGTGGAGATTTCTTTACTCGAAAAAAACAACAAACTTCTTTCCAAAGTAAAAATCTCAGGTGGAGGCCGATGCAATGTAACTCATGCCTGCTACGATCCCAAGTTATTACTTTCTTTTTATCCACGAGGTGCAAAATGTTTAAAAACGGTTTTCAAACATTTCTCAGTAACTCAAACCATTGACTGGTTTAAAAAAAGAAAAGTTTTACTGAAGACAGAATCAGACAATCGAATGTTCCCTGAAAGCAATGATTCGCAAACCATCGTAGATTGCCTTTTTTCCGAGGCCTTAGTAAATGGCATTAAAGTCTTAACTGATTTTGGAGTAGGCGGCATTGAAGTTGGACACAATAGCTTTGTAATTAAGCTTAGAGGTGGAGAATCACTGCATGTAGACAGGATTCTCATTGCGACTGGGGGAAATCCCAATACCAACTCATATCAATGGTTGCAAAATTTGGGACATACTATAATCCCACCCGTCCCTTCCCTGTTTACCTTCAACGTACCCAATTCAAGATTGAATGGATTACAGGGTATCAGTGTAGAGCATGCCAGAATAAAAATACAAAACAATGATTTTATACAAGAGGGGCCGCTTTTGATTACACATTGGGGGTTTAGTGGCCCAGCCATACTGAAACTTTCTGCCTGGGCTGCCCGGTATTTAAACCAGCAAAACTATGAGTTTAATATAATGGTCAATTGGATACCGGAATATAATGAGGAACGATTAAGAGATTGCTTTTTTGCTTACCGTAAAGAGTTTCCCAAAAGAAATGTCATAAACCATCCTGTGGTAAATATCCCCAGAAGGTTGTGGGAAAGGATGGCCATTTTAAACGAAATCGATTCGGAACTGACATGGGGAGAACTTCCTAATCGTAACATTAATAAACTGATTGAAGAGTTACTAAGAGGTGTTTTTTGTGTAAAAGGAAAAACCACCTTCAAAGAAGAATTTGTTACCTGTGGAGGAATTGACCTTGCAGATGTAAACCCGGAAACCATGGAAAGCAAAAAAGTACCAGGGCTTTATTTTGCCGGAGAAGTATTGGACATAGATGGCGTCACAGGTGGATTTAATTTCCAGGCTGCCTGGTCCACCGGGTTTTTAGCAGGAAAGTCTATGGCAGAATCCATAAAAAAAGCCCCCCGTTAAACGGAGAGCTTTTTATTTGTTCTACTAATCTATTATTTAATAAAAAGTAGTTCTCTGTATTTAACAAGAGGCCAATCTTCATTATCAACAAGCAATTCAAGTTTATCTACTGCATAACGTATGGTTTCAAAATAAGGCTTAACCTCTTCGCAATACAAACCTGCTCTCTTCCTTGCATCTTCTACTTTGTTGGCTTTCTTTCTAGCATCAATCATTTTCTCAACATCTGTCTGAATAGTTTTGATGTATTTAGACATGTCTTTGATGGCCTGAACAACTGTTGCACTCTCTTTTTCCAAACCAATATCCTTCATCCCTTTTACATTAGTTATTAGCTTGTTCTGATAAGCAATAGCAGTAGGAATAACATGGTTAATAGCAAGATCTCCCATTACTCTTGCTTCAATCTGAATTTTCTTAACGTAATTTTCAGACATAATTTCAAAACGTGCTTCAAGCTCACGCTCATTAAGTACATTGTGTTTAGCAAAAAGTTCTTTAACAGGTTTTGCTAAATAGAAATCAAGAGCGGCAGGAGTAGTTTTCACATTTCTCAAACCCCTCTTTTCAGCTTCAGTTACCCACTCATCAGAGTACCCGTTACCTTCAAACCTGATTTTTTTGGAAGCTACAGTGTAATCTCTTAACACATTTATGATAGCAACTTCTTTCTTAGTACCTTTTTTGATTTGCTTATCAACATCCATTTTGAATTTGATAAGTGTCTCAGCCATAATGGTATTAAGAACAGTCAAAGGCGCTGCAATGTTAGCACCTGCACCAACAGCTCTGAATTCAAACTTATTACCCGTGAAGGCAAAAGGTGATGTTCTGTTTCTATCAGTGTTGTCAAGAAGGATTTCAGGTATTTTACTGATACCTAATTTCATATAAACATTATCACCTTTATCAATTTTGATATTTCCGTTTTTCTCAAGCTCTGTAAGAACATCGGTCAATTGCTTTCCGATAAATACAGACATGATGGCAGGAGGAGCTTCGTTAGCACCTAGTCTGTGGTCGTTACCAGCAGAAGCAATAGAGGCTCTCAAAAGATCTGCATAGTCATGTACTGCTTTAATAACGTTAACAAAAAAGGTAAGGAAAATAAGGTTTTCTTTTGGCTTGCTGCTTGGCCCCAAGAGGTTTTTGCCTGTATTAGTACTCAAAGACCAGTTGCAATGCTTACCACTACCATTGATTCCTGCAAATGGTTTTTCATGAAAAAGAACTTTAAGATCATGTCTCTCAGCAACTTTTTGCATGATATCCATTAACAATTGGTTGTGATCAGTAGCAAGGTTACACTCTTCATACGTTGGAGCAACCTCAAACTGAGCTGGGGCAACTTCGTTGTGGCGGGTTCTTGCAGGAATACCTAATTTTAAAGCTTCAATTTCAAAATCAACCATAAACCTGTGTACTCTTGGAGGAATAGAACCAAAATAATGATCCTCCAACTGCTGGCCTCTGGCAGGAGAATGTCCAAAAACGGTACGTCCGGCCATAACAAGGTCAGGTCTTGCATGGAATAATGCCTTATCAACAAGGAAATACTCCTGCTCAGGACCTAAAGAAGCTGTTACTTTAGTAACATCTTTATCAAAATACTGGCAAACATCAACAGCCGCTTTGTCTACTGCAGAAAGAGCCTTAATTAAAGGAGTTTTATAATCTAGTGCTTCACCGGTATATGAAACAAAGATGGTTGGAATACATAGTGTAGAACTTCCTCCACTCTTAATTATAAAAGCAGGAGAAGAAGGATCCCAGGCGGTATAACCTCTGGCTTCAAAGGTATTTCTGATACCACCATTTGGAAAAGAAGAAGCATCTGGCTCTTGTTGTACCAAAGCACTGCCTCTGAATTTTTCAAGTGCTTGTCCGTTTTCATCAACCTCAAAAAAAGCATCATGCTTCTCAGCAGTACCATCTGTTAATGGCTGAAACCAGTGTGTATAATGAGTAACACCTTTTTCCATTGCCCATGATTTCATGGCTGCTGCAACAGCTTCTGCAGTGGTAGTGTCTATCTTCTCCCCTTTTTGAATAGACTGTTGTACTTTTTTGTAAACACTGGGAGATAAAGTCTTCTTCATTGCATTAAGACCAAATACATTCTCTCCATAGTAATCGGAAACTACGTTTGAAGGTGGTACAACAGCTACCGCTGGTCTGCTGGCAGCCGTTTCAAGCGCTTTAAATCTTAAATAAGCCATATTTTATTGTTTTTGGATAATGGATTTTAATTATTAGGTAAAAATAGAAAAAAATTATTTAATTCAGCAAATCCTGATACAAATTTTAATCTATTTTTAACGAAAGTCATACTTTTATCAACAAATCACTTAAATTTTCAATGATATACCTAGAAAAACTTATTTCAACTAAAAGTTCATAAAACACAAACTATCTACCATAAATACAATAAAAACTCTTATAAATCACATCCTTCATCCTTAAACATAAACAGGGTAATTGAAAATGAATACTTTACAAGAAACTTCATATACATCTTAATGTCTGCCCAATATTTAGCGCATTTTTAAAATAAATATGCTTTTCCAGGCAAAAGCATATAATATAAAGGGAGTTTTTAGTAAATTTGTATAAAATGAAAACAGTTGCCTTTTATACACTGGGTTGTAAGCTGAATTTTTCAGAATCCTCTACCATTTCACGGCTTTTTGAAGAAAAAGGCTTTAAAAAGGTAGACTTTCATGAAAAAACGGATGTTTATATTATAAATACATGCTCTGTAACGGACAACGCTGATAAAAAGTGTAAAAAAATAGTTAAAGAGGCATTAAAATACAACCCAAATGCATTTATTGCCATTATTGGATGCTATGCCCAATTAAAACCTGCTGAAATTATTGAAATAAAAGGCGTAGACGTTGTATTGGGAGCGTCCGAAAAATTCAGGCTGCTGGATTTAATAGGAACTTTTGAAAAAAAGGAGAAACCTGAAATTCTTGCAGGAAAAATTTCAGAGGTCAAAGACTACTATTGTTCGTATTCAATCAACGACAGGACAAGGACATTTTTAAAAGTGCAGGACGGATGTGACTACCTGTGTTCTTTCTGCACAATCCCTCAGGCACGTGGAAAAAGCAGAAGCGACACTATAAACAACATAGTAAATACGGCAAAAGAGATCGTAAACAATGATGTTAAGGAAATTGTCCTGACCGGTGTCAACATTGGCGATTATGGAATAATAGATGGGAATAAAGAAACAAACTTTCTTGACCTTATAAAAGAGCTGGATTTAATCCAGGGAATAGAGCGATTCAGAATTTCGTCTATAGAACCAAACCTCCTTTCCAACGCTATTATTGAATTTGTGGCACAATCACAAAAATTTGTACCTCATTTCCATATCCCACTTCAATCAGGTTGCAATAAAATTCTGAAGCTAATGCGCAGAAGATACCAAAGGGAACTATACGCTGAATGCGTAGCGAAAATTAAAGCACTTATCCCTAATTGCTGTATCGGAGTGGATGTAATTACCGGATTTCCGGGAGAAACTGACGAAGATTTCATGGAAACCTATAACTTCCTCAATGAACTGGATGTTTCCTACCTTCACGTCTTTACCTACTCTGAAAGAGATAACACGCATGCTTTATCAATTAAACCAGTTATACCTAAGGCCAAACGAAATGAACGCACAAGCATGCTGCGAATTTTATCTGAAAAAAAACGAAGATATTTTTACGAGCAATACCTAAACACACAGGCAAAAGTACTTTTTGAGGCTGAACCGGAAAATGGACTAATGCATGGGTTTACTGAAAACTATATTAAAATAAGTACACCATACGACCCATT
>JBKBXU010000300.1:0-5613 GCA_046313675.1 Cytophagaceae bacterium | reverse complement strand
TTGAAAGAACCATGGTCGCAGCCGTTTGCACTCATTGGTATTAATCCTTGTGGTAATGTTACAGATACGCATTAAAAGGAATATAAATTCCCACCCAAACAAACCTACCTTACAATATCCGAAACTCTATCCTCCGATTCAACTGCCTGTTTTCTTCCGAATCATTAGGGGCTACAGGCTTTGTTTTCCCATACCCTTTGTAAGAAATTCTATTGGCGGGAATACCCTGACTTTGTACATAGTCATATACAGACTTTGCCCTTTTCAGTGATAGTTCCTGGTTTGCTTTCTCAGAACCAATATCATCGGTATGCCCTTCAAATTCGATCTTAATATTGGAATTGCCTTTTAAAAATTTAACGATTTTATTAAGCTCGGTTTTTGATTTATCCTCCAACTGGTAAGAATTTGTCTCAAAATAAATGTTCTTAAGAACGATGGAAGAACCCGTTTTCGCAGGTTGCAAATATATATCCAGACTTACCGGATCAAAAGTTTTTTCGCCGGTATAGTTAAAGGAATTGCTGTAGTACAGGTAGCCATCTTTCTGAACAAAAAGCCCATACTCCTTGCCTTCCGTAAGCACCACAAGGTATTCTCCGTTCTGAGTATCTGAATCTACTTTCTGAGCTGTCTTGTTGCTTTCCAGGTCAATTAACTCTATCGAAGCGCCTAAAGGCTTCTTCGTTTCTTTATCATACACATTACCCTTAGCATAGGTACTTTTTCTCTTTTCCCTCAGTTCCTCAGGCACATCAAACTCATAAAGATACGATGACCTTAAAGTCCCCCCCGAAGTTTCATAAATCGAGTAATAGGCCTTTGACCCGTCTGCCGTAATAAAAAGTGTATTATCGTTTAAATGAGAATTAATCGGATAACCCAGATTTTTAGGCTCACTCCAAATATCCTTATCATTTATCCTGCTTAGGAAAATGTCAAAATTCCCCATACCCATATGGTAATTAGAAGCAAAATACAGAGTTTTGCCGTTCGCGTGAATAAACGGCGTTACTTCCTTGCCCGGAGTATTGATCGGAGCACCTAAATTCACAGCTTCTTCCCACTCATCTTTGTCATTCAATTTACTCACCCATATATCTTCTGCGCCAAGTCCACCGGGACGGTCGGAGGTAAAATACACTGTTCTTCCATCCGCAGACAAGGTCGGCTCCGAATCCCAGGAAGCTGAGTTAACAGCAGGCCCCATATTCATAGGCTTACTCCATTGATCACCCGAGCGATAGGAAATGTAAAGATCACAGCTCCCAAAACCATCCTGGCGATAACACGACGAAAATACAAGTATGCGTCCATCTGCAGACATGGTACAGGCTCCTTCGTTTAACTTTGAATTTATAAAGGGAGAAATTGATACCGGAGCAGACCAACCATCCTTAGTCTTGCGGGAAATCATTATGTCTTCATCATCTTTAGGGCTCCCTCCGTCTCTCTTCGTAAATATAAGTAAGCTTTTATCGGCAGTCAGTACAGGAAAGGAATGAAAAAAGTACCTATTAACCACACCAGGAAGCTTAACAGGTTTTATAGGAAGTGGATTTTTCTTTGCTTCTACGCCAAACTCTGCCCTTGCCAAAAGATCCTTTGCCGCAACTCCTGCTTTATCGGAGGTTTTCAGATTTAGCATCATATTGAGGTAGTTGATGGCATTATCATAGTCTCCATCCATGAAATAGTACTCTGCAACGATATGATAAGCCGTCACCAATGCCTGATCATCGGGCTTTAACTGAACAGCTTTCAAAAAATTTTCTCTAGCCGGCTCATGATTTCTAAGGAGTTTATGCGAGCTCCCCAGCCTGAGATAAGCCTCCACAAACTGCGGATCCTTTTTTATAGCCTGCTCCAAATTAGCAATTGCCTCATCAAATTTCCTTTGCTTGATAAGCATATCTGCTTCTTCATACAATTTGATGGCTTTTTTATTAGTGGTACTTAGTGTTTGAGAATAAGAATAAAAGGAACTAAGGCAAAAGAAGAGAACAACTAATATATTTTTCATAGTACAACCGCTATTATTAAAGTATTAAACTACCAATTTATCAGTTTATTGCAAAAAAACATGTATAATAAACTTCAACAAAGCCTTTATGTTACCGGGGAAATGGTCATTTCAGGAAAATCAGAAACTGCAGACAAACAAAAAATATAAGCGTCCAGAACAAAACCAGAAAAACCATGTAATAATTTCGCAGTTTTTTTAATTTCAATTGATTAGCGGATCCTATTGGTGTATGAAGTGCATCCTTTAACTGCTTCATGCTTATCCTTTTAGTGCCTTTCCAAATCCCATCCATATACAAACGGGAATGCATCAGTCCTATATAAAGGTGCAATGCAAATGTTGCAAGTATAAGTATTACAAAAGCTATTTTCATTACTGATTTTTTTGGGATCCCGATAGCTATCGGGGCTTCTCAAAACTACAAAAAACCCCGCATTAAGCAACGAAAATACTCTTTCTAAACAATACCTATGCTTTAATCAGTTTTTTATATGAAGGGCAGTAATAAGGGGAGGACTATGAATTTAAAACTGTATTTATATACATTAATGATTGTAGTAATTGCCTCTTCGTGTAGAAGAGCCAATTATTTTGGAGAAAAGGTTGAGGGGCATAATTACCAACAATACAAAACCTATGCCTGGTTGCAACCTGAAGGTGAAAGTGAAAACGGCGAAAACCTGAGACAATTCAGCAACGATATCCATAAAGAAAACATAATGCAGTCCGTGAACAGGGAAATGCAGGCTCGTGGATACGAATTGGACAATGAAAACCCGGATATGCTATTACGGGTTACCACAGAAACTGAAACACGCAGAGAGTTGGTGACCGCAGGCGGCCCACAATATGGGTTTGGAGGATTCTGGGGGCATCCCGGCATGCATGGCTGGGGAGGCTGGGGCTGGGGAAGTCCCTATGGTTACGGAGGCTGGGGAGGCTGGGGACACCCTTTTGGGGGTTGGGGCTGGCACGGCGGATATACCACCAGAGAAGTACATTACCAGCATGCCATAATTGTGGTAGATATGTTTAACAGAAGAACTAATAAGCATATTTGGAGAGGTGGTTTGGAAAAAAGAGTAAATAACCCGGAGAGATTCAGACAGAGGTTAAACCGACATATTAATCGCATGTTTGATGAATTTCCTGTAGATGCTAATAGATAATTAAAAAAAGCCCTACGGGGCTTTTGATTTATTACGGTATATCCATGTATTTATGTACCTGCAAGGATATTCGCCAACGTGGATGTTTTTTTACATACTCAATAATAAATGGCAAAACCTCATCCTGCTTTCCCCATTCAGGTTGCAAAAACAAACGACAATGAGGGGATACTTTTGCTGCGTGTTCTTCTGCCCATTTTAGATCAGTCTTATTAAAGATAATAACTTTTAATTCATGAGCAACAGGGTATATTTCTGCTAATGGCTCTTTAAATTTCTTCGGTGAAAAACATATCCAGTCCCAGATACCTGTTATTGGGTATGCACCTGAGGTTTCAATATTCATTTTATACCCCTTGTCATGAAATATCTTTGTTAGAGGGGCAAGATTATACATAAGAGGCTCTCCTCCTGTCACTACAACTGTGCGTGAAGGAAAAGGCAGGGCTTTATAAAGAATATCTTTAACAGAGGTTAATGGATGCTTCTCTGCATCCCACGATTCTTTCACATCACACCAATGGCATCCTACATCACATCCACCCAAACGAATAAAATATGCAGCCTTTCCCTGATGAAACCCTTCACCCTGAATGGTATAAAAATCTTCCATTAAAGGAAGCTCCTGGCTCGACAATAATTTATCCGTTTTTTCCAACTTATTGCTGATATATAATACCTTTAGCAGAATTTAATGTATTCATTAATAAAGAGGCGATCGTCATAGGCCCTACACCTCCGGGAACCGGAGTAATGTAACTGCACTTTGGAGCCACTTGCTCATAGTCCACATCTCCTTTAAGCGCAAATCCTGACTTTTTGGTTTCATCCTTTACTCTGGTGATACCAACATCGATCACAACAGCACCCTCTTTGACCATATCGGCAGTAATAAGTCCGGGAATACCTACGGCTACGATGAGTATATCTGCCAATTTGGTATAACTGGAAAGATTTTCAGTATACCTATGACAAAGAGTAACAGTGCAATTTCCCGGCGTACGGTCAGATGACATTAAAATGCTCATTGGTGAACCTACAATGTGACTGCGGCCTACTACCACACAATGTTTGGCAAAGGTTTCAATATTATACTTTTCCAGCAATAACAGTATACCGTAAGGAGTCGCTGATATATGTGCAGGAAGGTTTTTATTCATCCTTCCGATATTTACCGGATGAAAACCATCTACATCTTTTTCAGGACTTATTATTTCTGTTACTTTTTTAACCGAAATGTGTTTATGCAAAGGCAGTTGCACAATTAACCCGTCAATATCAGGATCATTGTTAATTTCATCAATTTTTACCAACAGGTCATCCTCTGAAATATCAGCGTCAAAGCGAACCAGTGTAGATTTAAAACCTACCACGTCACAACATTTTACTTTACTGCCAACATAGGTTTCACTCGCCCCATCGTTTCCTACCAGAATAGCGGCCAGATGAGGAATCTTCCCCCCTTTACGTTTAATTTCCGCAACTTCTGCAGCTATTTCCTGTCGAATTTCTTCTGAAATTCTTTTTCCATCTAGGATCTGTGTGGCCTGTAAATTAGACATTGGTGTACTAAGGATAAAATAAACAAAACTAAGATCAGATGGATTTAAAAATCCATCCATCATCGGTATAAATATACGAATTTTTTAGGGTTATCAGAAGAAACAAGGACTACGATTAGTCTAATTTCAAAACAGCCATAAAAGCTTCCTGAGGTATTTCGACATTACCTACCTGTCTCATACGCTTTTTACCCTTTTTCTGCTTTTCCAATAGCTTCCGTTTACGGGAAATATCGCCACCATAACATTTTGCCAATACGTTTTTACGCAAAGCCTTTACGGTTTCCCGTGCAACAACCTTGGTACCTATGGCTGCCTGAATAGCTATTTCAAACTGCTGTCTTGGGATTAATTCCTTAAGTTTTTCGCACAGCTTCTTTCCCCATTCATAAGCCTTTTCCTTATGAACAATAGCAGACAATGCATCTACCTTTTCACCATTTAACATGATGTCCAGCTTAACCAAAACAGATTCCCTGAAGCCTATAAGTTCGTAATCAAGAGATGCATAACCACGAGAGATCGTTTTTAGTTTGTCAAAGAAATCAAATACGATTTCCGACAAAGGCAGTTCAAACGATAATTCCACCCGTTCTGCCGTAAGGTACACCTGGTTCTTCATCAACCCCCTCTTTTCCATACAAAGGGCTATGAGCGAACCGACATAATCTGATTTGGTAATAATCTGAGCTCGTATAAAAGGCTCTTCAATATGGTCTATAAAGCTTGGATCCGGCATATCGGAAGGGGCGTTTATCGTTGCCTTCTCCCCTTTTTTTGTATAAAGATGAAACTGCACCGAGGGCACAGTGGTAATCACGGTCATGTCAAACTCCCGTTCCAGCCTTTCCTGAAC
>JBKBXU010000299.1:0-5623 GCA_046313675.1 Cytophagaceae bacterium | reverse complement strand
AGAAAGAATCTGTATCGGCATTTCGGCTTGTTAGGTACGAAATAAGCAGAAGCGCACCAAAATACAGAGAAATTACCGTTATAATAAGCGAGGGCGACATAAATAAAATATCTAATTTGATCCTAAAATTGTTTAATTTTTATTAAATTTGCTAGGAAGCATACTATTAACAACGAAAGAGCATGAATAAATTCTATAATGGCAATCCTTTTCATCAGGAAGATGTAGAACTGCTTGAAGAAGTGTCAACTTCTGAAATGTATGACCTGGTTGTTTTCAACGATGACATCAACACTTTTGACCATGTAATTGAAACATTAGTCAAAATCTGCACGCACACCCGCGAACAGGCAGAACAATGCACCCTTATCATTCACTACAAAGGAAAATGCACTGTAAAAACAGGTTCTTTTGACGAATTAAAACCCATGAGGCAAGGCATCTGTGACAAAGGAATCTCTGCCGAAATTTGTTAACTATAGCACAAAAATCCGGTAATTATTGTTACGCAGGGGTAAGATAATCGGGCAACATTCATGAATTTTCCATCAAAGCTAATTGAAAATGCAGTAACTGAGATATCAAAACTACCTGGTATCGGCAAAAAAACTGCGCTAAGGCTTGCTTTGCATTTATTAAAGGAGGAAGAAGCGACTTCCAACGATTTGGCCAAGGCCATAACCGAACTGCGTTCGAAAACCGTATATTGTAAAAATTGCCACAATATTTCTGACCGCGAGCTTTGCAATGTTTGTTCCGGAACCAAAAGAGACCGTAGCATAATTTGTGTTGTAGAAGATACAAGAGATGTGTTAGCAATAGAAAACACTTCCCAGTATCATGGGTTATACCATATTTTGGGAGGAGTTATTTCTCCAATGGAAGGAATAGGCCCTTCTGAACTGAACATGGAATCATTACTTTCCCGTATAAGTTCTTCAGATGAGGTAAAGGAAATTATTTTAGCCTTAAGTCCCACCATGGAGGGTGATACAACAGCTTTTTATATTACAAGGAAACTGAAAGAGCATAAGTTGAAGATCAGCACCATTGCACGTGGAATACCCGTAGGTGGTGAATTGGAATATACAGATGAAATAACGTTGGGAAGAAGTATTATTAGTCGTACTACGTTTGATCAAAAAGGAGAAATTTGAAAAAATTAAGCATAATTATCGTCAACTACAATGTACGTCATTTTTTAGAACAGACGCTACGCTCAGTTTCGCATGCAATAAAAAATATAGAAACCGAGGTATTTGTTGTTGATAATAATTCTGTAGATGGATCCGTAGAAATGGTAAGGTCGAATTTCCCCTGGGTAAGGCTCATCGAGAACAAAACTAATACCGGTTTCTCAAAAGCAAACAACCAGGCTATTCTTCAGTCCAGCGGAGAATACATTCTTCTGCTAAACCCTGATACCATCGTGCAGGAAGACACCTTCCTTCAATGCTACCAATTTATGGATAAGCATCCTAAAGCCGGCGGGCTTGGTGTAAAAATGTTGGATGGCAAAGGAAAATTTTTGCCTGAATCCAAGCGTGGACTTCCCTCACCTGAAGTAGCTTTTTACAAAATATTTGGCCTTTCTGCACTTTTCCCTAAATCAAAACGATTCGGAAAATATCATCTTGGCTTCCTTGACCAGGATCAGACCCATGAAGTGGAAATACTGTCAGGTGCCTATATGTTTTTAAGAAAGTCTGTTTTGGACAAGGTAGGTCTGCTCGATGAAGAATATTTCATGTATGGAGAAGATATAGACTTATCGTACAGAATACTGAAGGCCGGATATAAAAACTATTATTTCCCTGAAACAAGAATCATTCATTACAAAGGAGAAAGCACAAAAAAAACAAGCATCAACTATGTCTTTATTTTTTATAAAGCCATGATCATTTTTGCCAAGAAGTATTTTTCCAGCAAAAACGCCAAGACCTTCTCTTTCTTAATCAATGCCG
Source organism: Cytophagaceae bacterium (assembly GCA_046313675.1). Classification (GTDB taxonomy): domain Bacteria; phylum Bacteroidota; class Bacteroidia; order Cytophagales; family Cytophagaceae; genus JBKBXU01. The sequence goes on along the minus strand of JBKBXU010000299.1, from coordinate 3,659 downwards.
CTATATATTTTAGAGCATTTTTGTCATTGTGCAAGCGCTTTATTGATAAAGCCACTTTACCAGCTTTAGATGTTATTACCATTTTTGGAGGAATTTTCCTGCTAAAAAATTTCTGGGAAAGCACATATAAACATCAAAACGACTACTACCCCACCGAGTTTATAGCATTAGTAGTTCCTGCCTATATTCTGGTATGGCTGCTATCTGTGAAATTTTTAGGCGGATACAAAAAGCCTGTGAGCTTATTTCGGGTTCTCCAAGGGATCATCATGGGAACAATTCTTATATCTGCAATCTCAAACTTTGCGGAAGAATACAGGTATTCAAGAGCTCTTATTTTACTTGGAGGCGCCTTCTCATTCGTATCAATGGCAGGAATACGCATTCTGCTACATTTTACAAAATACAGGAATTTCAATTTGGGGATTGAAAAGAAAAAAATTATCCTGATTGGGAGGAAAGAGGAAAGCCACCGCATTATAAATCGTATTAGAGAAGTTCAGCTTAACCTGGACATTGCCGGTTATGTAAATCCTGAATCCAAAGAATACCATGATGAATTATGCCTGGGAACTCTGGATCAAATGCAGGAAATTGTTGAAATCAATAAGGTAAATGAAATAATATTTTGCTCCAAGGATATCCCCGCCCATCAGATTATAGAATGGATGTCAAAAATTGATATTCGTAATATGGACTACAAAATTGTACCTGGCGACAGCAATTATGTAATTGGAAGCAGTTCCAAAAACAAGCAGGGAGATTTCTATAAGTTAAACATTGAACTGAATATTCTGGATAAAGAAAACATTCGCAACAAAAGACTCCTGGATGTATCATTTAGCATAGTACTGATCGTACTAAGCCCAATAATCATGTGGTTCTACAAAAAACCACTGCGATTTGTTCATAATACATTTGCAGTATTCAGCGGAAAATACTCCTGGGTAGGTTATGCCGAAAATGGATATGACAACCTTCCTAAAATTAAAAAAGGCATTATTTCTCCTGCCACCTTGTTGCCCACACACAAAAGGGACCTTAAAACAGTTGTCAACCTCAATTTGAACTATGCTAAAAATTATAAGACGTTCACAGATCTTCTTCTAATTCTTAGATCCGTCAGAAAACTGGGAGTATAATTGTTATTCACATCCACCACTTTTCTTAATTATAAAATCAAAAAAACTTGGTAAGATTAGCTTATTATACCTAATTTTACGGCAAAATCAATAAAGATAAAAATGACAACTATTACCGATCAAAACATGCTTTCTGCAAGATTAAATGCACTTTCAGAATCTGAAACACTTGCTATGACAAAAAAAGCAAGAGAGCTTTCAGCACAAGGACATAGTGTTATAAGCCTTAGTGTTGGTGAACCTGACTTTCAAACGCCTCAACACATAAAGGATGCTGCCAAGAAAGCTATAGATGACGGTTTTACATTTTACACACCGGTTCCAGGATATCCTGACTTAAGAAAAGCTATTGCCGAAAAACTAAAAAGAGACAATAACCTTGATTGGACAGCAGACAATATTGTAGTTTCCACCGGAGCCAAACAGTCAATTGCCAATGTATTGTTAAGCATCATTGACCCGGGAGATGAAGTAATCATCCTTGCTCCTTACTGGGTTAGTTATATTGAAATGGTAAAACTGGCAGAAGGTACCCCGGTAATTGTTACCGGAACTATTGAAGCTGATTTCAAAGCTACTGCTAAACAAATAGAAGCAGCTATAACGGATAAAACCAAAGCCATTCTTTTCTCTACACCAAGCAACCCTACCGGTTCTGTTTTTACAGAAGAAGAGCTTAGAGCAATTGGAGATGTAGTAGCAAAGAATGAACGGATAATAGTAATTGCTGATGAAATCTATGAATATATAAATTTTGAAGGTTCTCATTTCAGCATTGGTAGCATACCTCAAATCAAAGACAGGGTAGTTACCGTCAATGGTTTTTCTAAAGGTTATGCTATGACAGGCTGGAGAGTGGGTTATATAGGAGCTCCTAAATGGATAGCTGCTGCCTGTGATAAGATTCAGGGTCAGGTAACTTCAGGTACCTGCTCAATTGCACAAAAAGCTGCTCTTGCAGGAGTAACAGGCGAACTTGGATTTGCCAAAGACATGACATCGGCTTATAAGAGAAGAAGAGATCTGGTTATATCCCTTTTAAAAGAAATTCCAGGCCTAAAACTAAATGTCCCTCAGGGAGCATTCTACATCTTCCCGGATGTAAGCTCTTATATAGGCAAAAGTTACAATGGTATTGTAATAGAAAAAGCTAGTGACCTGGCAATGTTTATTCTTAACGAGGGCCATGTTTCAAGTGTAGGTGGTGATGCTTTCGGAGCTCCCAACAACTTAAGAATATCATTTGCTGCTTCTGATGAAAATCTAAAAGAAGCAATGAGAAGGATCAAAGAATGCCTGGCCAAACTAAAATAAAAACGCCAACTTCATTACAGGAGGTCTTCAAAGCTTTTGAAGGCCTTAATGTACTGATTGTCGGAGACGTTATGATTGACTCTTACCTGTGGGGTAAGGTAGAAAGAATTTCTCCTGAAGCACCGGTACCAATTGTTAACGTACATAAAAGAGACAAAAGATTAGGGGGAGCAGCCAACGTTGCCTTGAATATTCAGGCCCTTGGAGCTACCCCTTTGCTTTGTTCGGTCATTGGTAATGATCTTGATGGCGATAATTTCCTGACACTCCTCAATCAAAACCAGCTTTCCACTGAAGGCATCCTGCGCAGTGAGGAGCGTGTTACGACCATTAAGCACAGGGTAATATCAGGTTCTCATCACATGCTTAGGGTTGATTCCGAAATTGATACTCCGTTAAATAAAAAAAATGAGGAGGAACTGATTAAAAAAATAAAAAATCTGCTACCTAAATCAGATGTAATTATATTTCAGGACTACGACAAAGGTGTTATAACAGAAAGAATAATCGGCGAAATCATTGCACAGTCAAAAGCCCAAAAAATCCCTACCGTTACCGATCCAAAAAAACGCAACTTCTTAAAATACAACGGAGTTACTTTATTCAAACCCAACAGAAAAGAGCTAATTGAAGGCCTTAAACTTGACTCAGATTTATCAGAGATAAGCGAAGTTGAACAAGCAGTAGAGCAGCTAAAGTTAATATTAAACACTCCATCTGTTTTGATAACACTATCTGAACGAGGAATTTTCATAGACTCAGAAAATCAAAAACATTGGATATCAGCCCACATTCGGGAAATATGTGACGTATCCGGGGCGGGAGATACGGTAATTAGCGTAGCGGCTCTCTGCCAGGCGCTAAAGCTTCCACCAAAAGCTATCGCTTCCTTATCCAACCTTGCCGGGGGTATTGTCTGCGAACACGTAGGGGTTGTTCCTGTCAATAAAGAAAAGCTATATTTAGAAGCAAATAAACTACAGTTAATTTAAACTGTCTATGGCACAAAATTGGAAGGAAAATCTGAACACCCTTCTTTACGGCAGCAAAAAAAACGCTTATACCTTTTTAAGGTTACTAAGTGTTTTTGTTTCTATTTCAGCCTTCTCCTTAACCCTTGCCAGGTATGGATTCTATCTTTCACAAGAAGAAATAGAATCAATAAGAACAGGATGGAATATTGCCTTGTTTTTATTCATTTTC
>JBKBXU010000298.1:0-5639 GCA_046313675.1 Cytophagaceae bacterium | reverse complement strand
ATTAAGGTATAGTGTTTCCTTTATATTTTTTTCATCAAGTCCACTCTACTCAAAAATTTAATTTCCTAAACAAAAATTCACCAATGACTTGTTATTTATATTTAGTCTAAATAAATTTAGGCAAATTTTTAACTGAAACACATTCACTATGTGCCACTATATCCAGATCAGTAAATCAAATTACGGGCAAGTATTCATGTGCACCGGAAGTGGAAAGATTGCAATGAGTTATAAAACAATCGCAAAGACCTATACGCCTGAAAGCTTTTGGGAATTTAAAAACGCAATAGATTCTTTACAGGTAGAAGATTATTTTGACAAATTCTGTAGGGAGGAAAAAATTTATCTTAAAACCGGATGTAAAAGCATTTTATTCTCTTTTAGTAAAGGAGAAATATTGGAACTAAGGATTTTATTGGAACAAGCCTGTTTTCAATATGCATTGGTAACCTACCACAAAAACAATCAAAATTAAGGATACTTTACTTTATCTGATATTTTTTCAATTCTTTTAATGGAGTAATGGCAGACCTGTTATTCGTTATCTGCTCAATGTTGCGGTATTCCTTTTTAAGTCTCACCGAAGACGGCTGTTGAATATTCTCGAATTCCTCATTACTAATACCCTCTCTATCAAAAATTAAAATCTCCCAAAAACTGTCTATATCTACAGCAACTTCAATATCCAGCTTTATTTCTTCCAGTTTTTTATCTACTAAAAACCTTTTCTGTTTTTTTGAAATGGAAATGCTACGATCCAGGGAAGCCCATTCATTTTCATAAGCGCCAATATATTTAAGATAATAACCACACTCCCCTTTCTCAAAAACCACCCTGGCCTTTTTAAAATTCATAGCATGTCCAACACCCATTAGCTGAAACTTTTCACTCTGCTTTCCCGCGGCAAAAGAAAAGTCTAATTGCAACACAGCATAGGTCTTTGTGGAAATGAACATGGTTCCTTCAAATAATGCCTGCTTCCTGGGAAAAAAAGATATCTGATAAGCTGATTCTCCATTTACAGGTACTACATCCTCTAATATGTAATTATATTTATTGCTTTTATTAATAAACTCCCAGTTCTTACTTTCAAGCGTAGCATAATCAGATAAAAACATAAGAATTTCATATTTCATCATATTGGTTGGGACTATATAATTTATCGAATCACTTTTATACATTTCCCAAGCCGGGGAATTTTCTTTATTCCCTACTTTTAAACCTAGAATACCTGTCCGGAATTTATAATAGGTATCTTTATCAGCAATACTATTTTCAAAATCTTCGAATAAACCGCTAAGGTTAGTTTCAAAATCTTCAAAAAGCGCCTGTTGAGAACCTTCTTCTAAAAAAAACCCTGTTTCCGGAACAAGTTTATGCTTACTTTCAGAGCTGTAAAAAGTAAGGAATACATCTTGATATTCAACAAACTCCGAAGGTAATTTCCTAAGCAGGGCATTTAGAGAATCTTTATTAATTTGGGAAAAACTTGATTTTTTCAGTTTTATCTGATTTTTGTCCGGGAAAGGCACCCTTTGGTATTTATGGAAAAACATTCGCTGTTTGCTTGGAGAAAAGCATCTATTGCTTTCATAATTCCGAACCACCAATTCCAAAATCTCATTAATAGTCAAAGATTCATAAAATACGACAACCTCATTTAATTTTTCATCCGCCGGCCGCATGTATATATGCGTCATATGCCGGAGTTCACCCACGGTTAATTTTAAGGTTTCATAGCCTAAGTGAATAAATTGAATGGTATCATTATGTGACAGCCCCTCCAGTTCCAATGTAAATACTCCGGCAGAATCTGAAACAATAGTTTCAGATCTTTCTAAAACTATGACAGAAGTATAAGCGAGGGGTTCGTTGGATTCGGCATCAAGTATGAGAAAACTTGAAGGTTTAGAAGCCATAAGCTCTAAGAAGCTAAAGAAAAATAATAAAGTCAGCAGATATTTCATTGATCTGAACATGCCAGGCTTATGTAAACTCTATCAAGATACTAAAATCTCGTCATTATGTGCCATTTTTGATGAAACATAGTTTTTAACTATAGATGTTAACAGCTAATAGAGAGCACATAAATCCACATACAACCAACAATTGAAAACATTTCCCTAAAATTTTAGTATCTTTAAGGTCTCACAAAAAGAAAAATTATGGCTCGACTATGGAAACAAGTTTCTCTTTTAATTTTTGCCTCACTACTAATCTTCTCACAATGTGGCCCAGGAGATCATCAACTAAGTGACGAACTAAACGAATTCCAAGAAGGCAATATTAAAGCTCCGCGGAAATCCCTTGTCAATCGGGATCTACAGGATATACGTAAAGACGGTACGCTTAAGGCTATAGTCGGATATGGATCTACCAGTTACTTCACCTATAAAGGCCAGGCTATGGGCTATGAGTATGAACTACTCACCAGACTAGCCGACAAGTTGGGCGTAAAACTTGAAATAGTTGTTGCCCATAATTACGATGAAATGTTTACAAAACTAAATACCGGGCAAGGCGACCTTATTGCTTTTGGACTTACCATTACTGAATCAAGGAAAAATTACGTAGCTTTTACAGAATATCATACTACCACCGAGCAGGTACTTGTGCAAAGAAAACCTGACAACTGGCGGCAGATACCAACGCATGTCTCCGACCGGCAGCTTATAAGAAACCCCTTAGATCTACTCGAAAAAGAAGTTTATGTACGGAAAAGTTCCAGCTATTTTGAACGGCTGCAAAATCTGGGAGATGAAATGGGTGGTGAAATAAATATCAAAACTGTTGCAGGAGATGTAAGTACCGAGCAACTAATCGGTAAGGTACAAAACAAAGAAATCCCTTGTACCGTAGCTGACAAACACATCGCCCTGCTAAACAGCACATATTATACTGATCTGGACGTTAACACAAAGATAAGTTTTCCACAACGCCTGGCCTGGGCTGTCCGGAAGAACTCTCCTGCCCTGCTTACTGAGGTAGATAAATGGATTAGTAGCAACCGGGGATCGGAAACGTTCAATGTTATTTTTAACCGGTACTTCAGGGATACAAAATCATTCAGAAGACGCAAATCCAGTCCCTTCTTCTCAAAATCAGGAGGCCAGATATCAGAATATGATAACATAGTCAAAGAAGCATCCAAATCAATTGATTGGGATTGGCGTCTGCTCTCTTCCCTTATATTTCAGGAATCGCGTTTTGATCCGAATGCCACTTCATGGGCGGGAGCCGTAGGATTAATGCAAATGCTGCCTTCAACGGCAAAGGCTCATGGTGCCAAAAACTTTATGGATCCCGAAGAATCATTAAAAGCAGGAGTATCTTATTTAGGGTGGTTACAAAACTTTTGGAAGGAAATTGAAGATCCTGAGGAACGGCTTAAATTTGTGCTGGCATCGTACAACGCAGGACAGGGGCACGTGAAAGACGCCCAAAGGCTTGCAAAGAAATATAAAAAAGACCCTAGGAAATGGGATGATAACGTGGCAGTTTATATACTAAAAAAAGCCAACAAGGAATACTATACACAGGACGTTGTCAAACATGGCTATTGTCGTGGTGAAGAACCCTTTAATTACGTAACGAGTATCTTGGATAATTATAGAATTTATAGGGATCTGATTCCCGAATAAGCTATTTCCCAAAAATCCTAAGCAACTGTACTCCCGCTGCCTGCCACCAGGGTGCGGTATATCGTAATGCAGGCCTGCGTGATTCTGCAGATTTAACGATCTTTTTAACAATGCTGCGAATATCCTTACTCTCCAATACCTTAAACTGAAGCTCTTCCTGTCTTTTCAGTTTATCCCGGATGTCGTAAAATGGCGATTCAGAGTTCATCCACTCGTATTTCTTAGAAATGTTTTTTTGATTAAAACCTGTGTGGTAAGCCCCGGGCTCCACGAGACTAATAAAAATATTCTTGCTAATTTTTTTCACTTCCTGCCTAAACGCATCGATACCACCGGAAAGGGCGAACTTTGTCATAGAATAAGGTGCGAGAAAAGGCATGGAAACACGTCCACCTAGAGAACTTATGAATATAACTGTTCCCTGCCCTCTTTTCATCATACCTTTTAAAACCAACTGTGTAAGTTCAATGGGTGCAAAAACATTGACTTCAAAATTATCCCGTATCTTTTGTACAGGTATATCTGCCAAAGAGCCGGACTCCCCTGTTCCAGCATTGTTGATTAATACTTCTATTTCATAATTTAACACCCTTAGCCTGTCTTCGGGACTGGTAACGTCCAATTTAAAAGACTCAAGTTTAATACCCTCTTTGGCAGCAAGCGCCTGCAAACCTCCCACATCTTCTTCCTTGTGAGTAGTTGCAAGTACTCTATGGCCGCGCCTCGCCAATTCAACAGCCGCAGCTTTCCCAAAGCCGCTGCCGGCACCCGTAATTAAAATTACTTTTGACTTCAAATCCAGCTATTATTTATGTTTACTTTTCTATCAAATATCGCAATTCTTCTTTTCTTTCCATATAATCTTTAACATGCTCACACGAACCTACCTCTAACATATGAATATCGTTCCGCTTCATATAATAAATTGCATATTCTATGAGCGTATCTAAAACCTCCTTTTCTTTTTTATTGTCCGGTAAATAGGGACAATGAAACTCCCATAAACGAGCCTCAATTTCATTATATTCCAAGCTATATTCCGTCCCTTTTATAATAGAATAAAATTTCTGTTGTCTCAAATCATGATGAATATCCATAAAAACCTTCTTGTTTAGTACCTATTACCTCAACAAAATATTTGAAGAAAATGTCCAAAGGAGCTGCAAAGATGATTTTTATCATTTATTTAGAAAAATTCTAAATAAGTCTTGCATTACAAAAATCCATTATTAATTTTGCATCGTTATTTTTAATTAATCTAAATAAAGAAATATATACCATGAAAATCACAAAAGGCAGGTGTTTATTAAAAAGCCTTACAATATGTTCAACATTTGTTTTCGCTAGTCATTTTACCTATGGACAGGCACCAACTGATACCTTGACACATCGTACCGATACCCTGGAAACCGAAAGGCTTCCCCAGGTAGAAATTATGGGAAAAAAAGACGGTGTATTTGGAAAAATACCGGGATCCGCCAATTACATACCAACAACGGAAATTAAAAAAATAGCACCTGTAAGCGGTAATGAGGTGCTTCGTCGGGTTCCCGGGGTTCACGTAGTCGATGAAGAAGGAGCGGGTTTGCGCGTTAATATTGGTATCCGTGGCCTTGACCCGAACAGAAGCAGCTCGGTATTAATGCTGGAAGACGGAGTACCTATTTCTCTTAACCCTTATGGAGAACCGGAAATGTACTACACCCCTTCCATAGACCGGATGGCAGGTGTAGAGGTTTTAAAAGGAAGTGGCCAAATCATGTATGGCCCTCAGACTATTGGTGGTGTAATTAATTACATCACCCCCAACCCACCCGAAAAAGAAGAATTACACCTACGTTTAAGAGGTGGCCAATTAGGTTATTTTTCCGGTTACGCAAGTTATGGGAACACGGTAGGAAAAACAGGATTTATCGTAAATTACCTGCACAGAAGAGCAGATAATATGGGACCTACCTGGTTCAAAACTCACGACCTTAACTTTAAGACCGTTACAGA
>JBKBXU010000297.1:0-5676 GCA_046313675.1 Cytophagaceae bacterium | reverse complement strand
GAAACCACGACTACGGTGATTACGTCAGGCATTGGGGGGCGAAGGAAAGGAAAGAAAACAGAAAGAAAATGATCGAAGCTCATAAGGAGATGGGTTGGGATCTTTTACTGAATGAACATCGCGTTATTACCATTGGTAAGGATGAGGTAGCACTTATAGGTGTCGAAAACTGGGGCAAAGGTGAGCGGTGGCCTAAGTATGGAGATTTAGCGAAAGCCTATAATGGAATAGAAGAAAAGCCTGTAAAACTCTTGATGTCCCACGATCCGAGTCACTGGGATGCAATTGTTAAAAAGGATTTTCCGGATATCGACGTTACTTTTTCAGGACATACACACGGGTTTCAATTTGGAATTCGTACAGAAGAGGCACAGTGGAGCCCTGTTCAGTATGTTTATGATCAATGGGCCGGATTGTACAAAGAAAATGGTCAGCAATTGTATGTCAATGTTGGTTTTGGCTTTATTGGTTTTCCCGGAAGGATAGGCATGAACCCGGAAATTACATTATTTGAGTTGTCTAAAGCTTGAAATACTTTTTCTTAATCTCCTTTAGGTTTTGTCATTTCATAAGCCAATTCCGCCAATTCCATTTTAAGGTCAGTCTGATAGAAAAGAACCTGCTTGTCTGCAGCTTCGTTTTCGTCGCCTGCTTCAATTTCTTCGATTTGGGATTTGTAGAACTGAATCCCTTTTACCATTTTCTCAAACAGTTCATCAGGAGTATTTATATTGCTGAACCGTTCCTGGTCAGCGAAAATATAATCGCAATTTCCCTTTTCATAAATAGCAAAAAGAGGTCCGGCTAACTGGTCATTAAGAATTTCTAATTCCTGCCATTTTTGTGCAAACCTTATGCTAAGTAGTTTTGGCTTATGGAAGGCATCCCAAAAAATTTCCTTATATCGCTCTTCTAACATCTTCAAAAAATGATTTTTATGGCTTTTTTAGTTCTAATTAATTCCTGGAAAATTCCTGTCTGTACGGAATCAGGGACTCTCTGCTGCTCTTTGTAGATTTTACCGCAGGGATTGTGAACGTAAATACGGAGCCTTCACCTTTTATGCTGTCCGCACTAATAGTGCCCTTGTTCTTTTCAATAAATTCTTTGCAAATCAGGAGTCCCAGGCCTGTGCCTTTTTCACCAATGGTCCCGCTGGAGCTGTAATTGTCTCCCACTATAAAAATCTTTTTTAATCCCTCCTCGCTTATGCCTACACCATTGTCCCGGACTTTTATTTCTGCATAAGAGCCAGAGGATTTGGCGCTGATTTTTATGACACCGCCCTCATGGGTAAATTTAATGGCATTGTTTATAAGGTTACGTAGTACGGTAATAATCATGTTTCGGTCAGCCAATACATATAGATCCTGTGGGCAGTCAAGCTTAATTTCTATACACTTTTCATCAGCCAGCAATTGCAGTTGTTCTATGGTGTCTTTTACCATAACAGAAAAGTCAAACTTAACCGGTTGGAAATCTATTCGGTCCATTTGAATTTGAGACCAATTTAAGAGGTTCTCTACCAGTTTATATAAATTAAGCGATGAGGTATGAAGATGGTAAACGATTTTTTTATTCTGCTCTTCATTTTTGTTGGTATTGTAGTGCAAAATTTCTGTAAGGGCTATAATTCCTCTTATTGGGCCTTTCAAATCATGACTGATTAAGGTGAAGAATTTATTTTTATTGTCGTTGATGTCCCGAAGGTCTTTTTCAACCCTTTTACGTTCTTTGATGTCCTTTTTTAGTGCTAAAAATGCAAGAATTCCAGTCAGTAAAGAGGATAAGCCAATAATTACAAGGGCTTTAACCAGGTTGTTGAAATAATTGTCTTTTTTCTCTCTTCGTTGGTTTAATAAAAGGTATTCGGTCTCTTTTATATCTTTTAGAAGAAAATCAATCTTTTCTGAAAGTTTCCTGCTTTCTTCAATGGCTCCGTGGTGAAGCCTCACATCTTTTCCTTCGTTTTTTATAGATAATTCCAATTTTTCCGTCAACAGTTGCTCTTTCTTTATTATCAATTCATGAAGATCCAGAATCTTCTCTTTAACATTCTCATCGCTTACTAATTTTTGAATTTCCTTTATAAGGTATTCAGTATTTAGACTTGATTGTTTATAAGTATTAATGAAGTACTGTTCTTCATTGATGATAAACGCTCTTACAGATGCTTCGGATTGGGAAATGGAATTTTGTACGGATTCTAATTTATTGATGATTTTGTACGTGCGTTCTACCTCAGAAAAGCTCTGTTGAAGATCATTATTTATTTTAATAATGAATACGGTAAGAATTACAAGAAGTGATATAGACACTCCCAGAACAATAAAGAGGGATTTTAAATTTCTAAACCGCATTGTGTATATTAAACGTACTGGCTAAAATATAAAAATATTGTAAACAGACACGTTCAATGTAATGTTTTTTCTTCGTTAAACTAAGTATCGGTACGGAATATTTCAGAACGCTTAAGCTTTTTTTTGTGTTCTTTAATCAAGAGTCAAAATTAGTTTAGATGGATATTTGTAGAAATTATGTGGAACTGTATAATTTAATCAAAGATATTAAGGTGGCTATGCTTACCACACAGGATTCTATGGATTGTATGAGAAGCGTACCCATGCTGACAATGAAGACAGAATGTGAAGGAAATATATGGTTTTTTTCTGATATCGATTCTAAGAAAATGGAAGAATTAAGGAAAAACAGATGCGTAAGTCTTTCGTATACAGATGTAACTAAAAATATTTTTGTATCAATATCAGGGAAGGCTGAAATTGTGACCAGTCGCAGCAAAATGGAGGAGATGTGGAAGCCTTATTTGAATGAGTGGTTTCCTGGAGGCCCTGAATTTGACGACCTGGCTCTTTTAAAAATACATATGGAATATGCGGAGGCTTGGGATGTGGAAGAAAAGAAAATGATGAGAATATGGGATGTGAGCCATGCGGTTATTATTTAAATATATCCAACTGGCAACCACCTGGTTTTTTATAGATGTTAAGGTTTTGTTCCTTCATCTTGCGTCCTTTAAAATACTTTTTGTAAGATAGTTTAAAGAGTTGATTTATTGTTTCCGCGACTTTTCCTTCGCCTTTCATTCTGGTACCATAGCGGCTGTCGTTAAGTTTTCCATTATGGCACTCCCTTATTTGATGCAATACTTTTGATGCTTTGTCCGGAAAAGTTTTGTTGATCCAATCCGTGAATATATCACCTATAGAGCCATTCAGCCGTATCATGGTATAGCCAGCGCCCGATGCACCGTTATCTGCCGATCGCTTTAAAATTTCCGGAATTTCATGATCGTTTAGGCCGGGTATGACCGGTGCGGCCATAATGTGCACCGGTATTCCTTTGCCGGAAAGTATGTTAACTGTTTTTAGTCGGTTTGCAGAAGTAGATGTCCGGGGCTCCAGTTTCTGCCGCAATTTCTCATCCAAACTGGTTATGGAAAGGCTGACATGAACAAGGGAAAGTTTATCCAACTCTTCCAAAAGGTCAAGATCCCGAAGGATAAGGCTGTTTTTGGTAATGATCGAAACCGGGTGCTGGTATTTTAAAAAGAGCTCAAGCATCCTCCGGGTAAGCCCAAATTTTTTTTCTGCCGGTTGGTAGCAATCCGTATTGCCCGACAACACAATGGGGAAGGCTTCCCATTTGGGGTTCTTGAGGAATTTTTCCAACAAATCAGGAGCATTTTCCTTAACAATGATCTTCGATTCAAAATCTATGCCTGCACTGAAGCCCCAGTATTGATGGGAATTTCTTGCATAACAATAAATGCAACCATGTTCACAACCCTGATAGGCATTTAAGGAATAAGCCATGCCTATGTCGGGGCTGTTTAGTTTATTGACAATTTGTTTGGGTGTTTCTATGTAAAACTTGGTGTTGACAGAGGAATCTGAAAAAGGCTCATCAAGTCCTTCGGGATGATCGAAGGAGTAGGAGTGTTCTTGGTAGGGATTGGCTTTATTGTACTGCGCCCCCCGTCCTTTTTTGTATTCCTCGTTTACGGACATGACTGAAAAACGACAAATGGAATTATTTAGTCAAAATACTGCCTGTTTTTTTTGAACCAATCGTAGCTGTATTTAATCAGAACCAAGCTTGCACAAATAAATGGGATAAGGAAAAAAATGCTGATAGGATGAAATTTAACGACAGGGTAAAAGCAAAGTAAAATTATCCCGCTACCTGCCATAAATCCCAGCGCTGTAATTATATATATGGAAGCAAAGGCAGGGTAATACCAGATGGAATTTTTTAGCTTTTCTTTGTCGGACTTGAATTTTTTGTAAGCCTTTTCACGTGCCTCCTGTTCTTCTATTTCCCACTCTTTTCGTTTGTTTTCATAGGTAAAGGTTTTGATCTGATTTCTGTAAGTGGAAAAGTCATAGTGTTTAACCGAATATCTTTTCGTGGAGAGTAGCCTTTTTTCTTGTTTATTTCGCAGCAGAATCTCATAAGCCATGCGTATCTGCATAAATTTTTTGTGGGCATCCGGGGAATTGTTGACATCAGGATGGCACTCCTTGGCTTTTTGCCTGTAGGCTTTCTTAATGTCATCTTCTGATGCATTATGTGGTAAACTAAGTATGCTATAATACTGGTAGTCCTGCATTCCCTTTTTTATTCTAAAACCTGCATAACATCTGAACGGTTATATCGGTCCTGCGGTTTCCTTCTATTTGCTCATTTCCCGAAGATATAACGGTTCTGTCCTGAAAAATCGTTCTGGCATATCGAAAAGAGACGTCCGTTTTGCGCCATATGCGAAATATCGTCATCAGATAAGTTCTGATGCCACGACCGTAGTAGGCCGGTAGTGAAAATGAGTACAAAACATTTTTTTCGAAGACGTATTGCCTGTTGTTGTAATCTTCCGTGTCAAATAAAGCAAAGCGGCTGTTGAACCTGACTTTGGACAAATTTACATCAAAATCCTGTATAATGGCATAGCCGTAGGTATGGTAATTTTCCTGATCGTATTTACTAAATTGCACCCGCGAACGCAAATGGATGATCCTTCCGGAATAATAGTCTATGTTGGCAAGGAAGTTTTGGCGGTTAACAGCAGAAGGAAAATTTATATTTCCAGTAGGTATGTGCAAATTTCGATCTTTGGTTTCTTCCCTGTATTGTAGAAACATTGCAAGTTGCTTGTTTGGCCGAAAGTCAGCACGCAAAAGGTATTCCTGCCCTTCTGATGGGCCATGTACCAGGTATTTCATCCATGGAAATTTAAAGCGATCGTAATAAGCCCGAAAGCTTAAATATTTTGACGGTTTATATGCCACTCCCCAATACATACCTTTTTCGTTAATACTTCTATAATTTTCTCCAAAGGCTCTTCCATAGAAGGAGTGAAAATCCGGGGAATAGTTTCTTATTACCGTTGCCATTTCCCATTGTGGTGAAAGGCTGGCAATCAGTCCGCTCACCAGGCCTTGTCTACCATTTAAGGACCGGCCATATTCTCCAAAAAAATTAAAGTTTTTCCATAGCCACCGGGCGTCGATGCCTGAAGTAACATTGTAATTTCCTGTAAATTCCATGGCTCGGTAAGGGGCTGATGACGCTACCACCGGAAGGCTGAACATGGTGGCCGCCGTGGTGGTGCCAATGTGGAGGTTTTGTGATTTAGAACGCCATGATATATTCCCACCC
>JBKBXU010000296.1:0-5716 GCA_046313675.1 Cytophagaceae bacterium | reverse complement strand
GGAACATTTTATTATAAAATCATTTTCTGGAAATAAAAACTCTTTTCTGGAGCAAAAGTTAATATCAAGACCTCAATTTGGACAGGCAAATTACACATTCCAAACAGCTACAAGCTTATTTACCAAAGAAATAATTAAAGAGCAATCATTTTTAATCCCTGATTTTTTAGATAAATTAAACATACAGAGCCTATTGACCATTCAGATACCAGGTAAACAATCTCCATATGGTGTATTATGTCTCGCCTGGTCCAGTCCTATGGAAGAAGATCCTGAAATCAGGACTTTTTCTGAGTCCATAGCCAATATACTTTCTGCTGTTGTCTCAAAAAAACTTTCGGAAGAAAGTCTTAAAGATTCTGAGAAGAATTATCGTGACTTGTTTAACCACAGTTCAGAACTGATTTATATTATAGATGAAAAAGGTTTTTTTATTGATGTTAATCAAACAGCCACGCATCTTCATGGCTATAGCAGAGAAGAAATTTTAGGAAACACAGTAAATTTTCTGACGGATTCTACCAGACAAAAACCTGAATCAGCAAGTGGTTATCTGGAAAAAGGCTGGCAAAAAGAAAAGCATCCTTTTGAATGGTGGGGTAAAAAGAAAAACGGAGAGTCATTTATACAGGAGCTATACATCCGGCGGGGAAATTTCTTTGGGAAGGAATCATTTATAGTTCATGGCAGGGATATTACCGAGAGGAAGCAGGCTGAGGAAAAGCTCAGAACAAGTGAGGAAAACTATCGCACCCTTCTTCAGGCATTAAATGACGGGGTACTTTATACGGACAATGATGGTAAAATCATTTTTTACAATAAAAGCTTTAGTGCTTTATCTGGATATAAAATTCATGAGCTCTTACATAAAGACGCTTTTGAGATTTTCCCTATTAAAGAAAACGGAAAGACTGATATGCCACATGAAACTATCCTTACCACAAAAGACGGTTTAGAGAAAAATGTATTAATTAATAAAACCGTGGTAAAGAACAATGAAGGCATAGAAACAGGTTGCCTGAGTACCTGGATGGATATTACGGATCAGAGATACACAGAGAAAGAACTTGAAACAAAAAAACAGGAACTTAATACCTTTCTTTACAAAGTTTCGCATGATTTAAAAGGCCCTTTAACATCCATGATGGGCTTGGTACACCTGGCAGAAGATGAGATAAAGGATCCTTTAGCATCCAACTATTTTTCGATGGTAAAAACCCTTGCAGAGAAGCTTGATACCATTCTTATAGATTTAAGTGACCTAACCCGTATTCAGATAAAGAAAGTTGAACCATCTCAAATAAATGTCCATGAAATGCTCTCCGATCTATGCGAACAGATATACTCTAAAGAAAACCCTGGCAATTTCACCATTGATATAAAAGTAGATTCGAACCTGGATGTAAATAATGACATAAACCTCCTGAACATCATAGCAGGAAACTTGATAGAAAATGCAATCATCTTCCGGCAACGAACATTGGAAAACCCCCAACTGATTATAGAAGCTGAGAAAGAGCAGGACTTTTTAACGCTAAAATTTATAGACAACGGTTCAGGTATCGAAAACGAGAAAATCCCACGTATTTATGAAATGTTTTACAGGGGAAGTATGCACTCCAAAGGCACAGGTATGGGTTTATTCCTGGTAAACAGTGCACTTAAAAAAATAGACGGAAAAATTGAGATCGACAGTACCCCGGGTGAAGGGACAACAGCCAATGTTAAATTTCCGTTAAATTAATGTAAAGCACTTTTTATAGAATAATTAAATATCTACATTTCTAAAAAAATTTATGAAAAAGAAGCAGACAAAAGAAATTAAACATCTTTTAACAGATAAAATACAGGAAGCTATTAAGAATATTGCGCCAGATGCAGAGGGAAAAACTAAAAAATCTGTAGAAAAGGTAGCTAAAAAGCTTGCAAAAAAAGTTGGGAAAATTCAAAAAGAAGCTGACAAAAAAGCCGCTAAAAAAGCTAAAACTGCCTCTAAAAAATCAGCTAAAAGAGCAACTCCTGCTGTCGCAAAAAAATCAGTTGAAAAAACCGCTCCTGTTGCAGCAAAAACAACAAAAAGCACAACTTCAAGCACTAAACCAGCAGCATCAAAAACCACCGCAACAATAGCAAAAAACATTAAAAAGGTTGATTAATCAACCTTTTTAATTCCTGAAATAAGATAATGTGCGCTTGCCGGATTAGTAGCTAAAGGGATGTTATGAAGATCACACAATCTTAATAACATTAATACATCCGGTTCATGAGGGTGTTTACCTAAAGGGTCTCTGAAAAATATAACCCCATCAAGTTTTTTTTCTGCAACCATAGCCGCAATCTGAGCATCCCCACCAAGGGGACCCGAAAGCTTTGCTTCAACTTCTAATCCTGCCTGCCTGACGTAAGTAGCAGTCGTTCCTGTAGCAATGAGGTACATATCCTGAAACATTTCTGTTCTGTCCTTTATAAAGGCTACCATATCTGCCTTTTTGCCATCATGGGCAATTAATGCAATCGTTTTTTTCATAGTACTAGCACACAAAAAAACCTTCTTGCGAAGGTTTTTATCATTTTAAATTAATTTCTTTTATTTAACTCATCCCGAATACGGGCTGCCTTTTCATAATCTTCCTTGTCAAGCGCCTCTTGCAGCATAACCTTTAATTGCTCAGAAGTATTATTCTTAATTGTTTCACTGAATGAACCAGTGGATTGAGCTTTTTCTTCCGTTTTTTTTGTTTTGCCTACCGGCTCCTCTTCCTGTTCCTCATCATTAATATCGCTGAGCACAATTCCAGCTTCAGATAAAATAGTTTCATAGGTATAAATAGGGACATCAAACCGTAAACCAATGGCAATGGCATCAGAAGGTCTTGAATCAACCTCAATCTGTTTTACGCCGTCAGAACATATAATTTTGGCAAAAAACACCCCTTCTTTAAGATCCGAAATCACTATTTCCTCCACGTTGAAATTAAATCCGGAGGCAAAAGATTTAAAAAGATCATGAGTCATCGGTCGGTTAGGTATGATTTTCTCTATCTCAATAGCAATGGCCTGTGCCTCAAACATTCCTATAATAATAGGCAATCTGCGGTTTCCACCCTCCTCTCCTAAAACAAGAGCAAAGGAACCTGATTGTGACTGACTGGAAGATAATCCTAATATTTCTAATTTAATTTTATCCACTTCTCTATCTTGGTTATTATTTTAAAGCTTTCGCAGCTTCTATCAATTTGGGAACTACTTCAAATACATCTCCTACAATTCCATAATCAGCAGCTTTAAAGAAAGGTGCTTCAGGGTCTTTATTAACAACTACGATGACCTTAGAAGAGTTTACGCCTGCAAGATGCTGAATAGCTCCTGAAATCCCTAATGCAATGTATAAATTTGGGCTAACTTTTACTCCAGTCTGACCAACGTGCTCATGATGGGGTCTCCAATCCATATCGGAAACTGGCTTAGAGCAACCGGTAGCAGCACCTAAAGATTTAGCCAACTCTTCTACTAAATGCCAGTTTTCAGGCCCTTTTAACCCTCTTCCTCCTGATACAACTACATCTGCTTCGGTTAGCAGTACATCGCCACTGGCCTTTTCCGTATTAGTTACTTTAACTTTAAAATCACTTTCCGGAATCTGAGGATCAAATGATTCAATACTTGCCTGTCCACCGGATTCAGTTGCCGGAAAAGCATTTTTACTAATAGTTATAACTTTCTTTGCAGATTTAATTTCAACATTAGCGAAAGCCTTTCCTGTAAATATTGACTTTTTAACTGAAAATCCACTTTTACCCGGCAAGTCAACCACATTAGTTACCAAGCCTGCTTTCAAACGAGCAGCCACCCGTGAGGCCATCGCATCTGCCAATGAAGATTTAGCCATAATGATCAGATCTGCACCCTCTTTTTCAGCAGCAGCTGTAATAACTGAAGCATAAGGCTGGCTTTGTGCCTGAGCAAGTTTTTCATTTTTTACTTGTAACACTTTGGATGCACCAAATTTCCCCGGTAATGCAACCTGATCTGATGATAAGTCTCCTACAACTAAAGCGGTTACTGAGGTGTTGCTGTTTTTTGCAGCTTCTGCAGCATAAGAAACAGCTTCAAGGGCTGACTTTTTAACTTCTCCCTCTGAGCTCTCCACGTATACTAATATTGCCATATTCAGAATATTTAAAAATCGGTTTAAAAATTAATTTACATTGTCTTGTTCAACAAGAATCAATTATAAAACTTTAGCTTCATTCTTAAGAAGCTCAATAAGTTTTTCAGGTGTAGAGGCATCTACCATTTTGCACTCACCTTTAGGTGCAGGAAGTTCAAAATTCACAAAAGAGGCATTCTCTTCTGTACCGGAAGGCTCAACTACTTTTAAAGGCTTAGTTCTTGCAGACATTATCCCCCTCATATTAGGTATTTTCCATTCTGCAATTGGTTCCTGGCAACCTGCAACAAAAGGCATTTCAACTTCCACATATTCTTTTCCACCTTCTATTTCCCTTGCCATCTTTGCTTTTTTACCTTCCACATCAAGCTTCATTACAGGCGATACCGAAGGAAGGTTTAATAGTTCGCCCACTATACCATGAACCATTCCACCATTAAAATCTATAGATTCTCTTCCCATCAGAATCATATCGTAATTTTCATCTTTTGCGACAGCTGCAATTTGCTGAGCTACAAAAAAACCGTCTTTAGGAAATGCATTCACACGAATCGCATCATCTGCACCGATAGCGAGTGCCTTCCTTATGGTAGGCTCTGTGTCGGCCTCACCAACATTAAGAACAGTTACAGTTCCACCTTGCGCTTCTTTGATTTCAATAGCCCTGGATAAAGCGTATTCATCATAAGGGCCAATAATAAATTGAACTCCGTTAGAATTAAACTTAGTATTGTTATCTGTAAATGAAATCTTAGAAGTGGTATCGGGAACGTGGCTTATACAAACAAGTATTTTCATAGAAAAAAAATTTTTACTTTATAAACTCTAAATTTGCTGTGAAGTTACATAATTCACTAAAAAATCAAAATTTGATGCAAAATTCAAGGCTAGAACAATTACTATCCTTCTTAAAAGAAGACCCAAATGATCCATTTTTGTTATATGCAATTGCTATAGAATACGAAAAAAGTAACCAATTGGATAAGGTTAAGGAATATTTTTCCTTTCTTCTTCAACATCATGAAGACTACCTGGCCACCTATTACACGGCTGGCAAATTCTATGAATCTATTGAAAATAAAGATCTTGCAATTGAAGTTTTTACAAAAGGCCTTCAGAAAGCTAAACAACAAAACAATTTTAAAACAGCCTCAGAAATTCAAAATGCCCTAAATGAATTATTATTTGATGAATAAATTTATTTAAAAAGGCGGATTAAGATCATCATCCTTCCCACCCTTGGTAATGTCGTTGATGCGGCTACTGAACGTTTGAGACCCTTGTGGTTCAGCAAAAGAACTCATACTTGGATCCAGCGGTGAACCTCCGGTTGAATAATCAGAGTCGTCAAGGTCTGTAAATTTGGTGTATTTTCCAATAAATCGAAGTTGAACATTGTCAAGGCTACCATTTCTATGCTTTGCAACAATTACCTCTCCCACTCCCTTCAATGAATTACCCATCTCATCCTGATCTATTCCGTAATAATCCGGCCTGTAAAGAAATATAACCATATCAGCATCCTGTTCAATGGCACCGGACTCC